>NZ_JAELTJ010000119.1 GCF_016428805.1 Achromobacter sp. ASV32 | reverse complement strand
CAAACTCTTGCGCATCGCCTATGGGATCTGGCGCACCGGCCAGCCCTTCGATCCTGGGAAATTGCGGCCGGTTATGGGTTGACCCAAACCATAGAATCTCGTACGCCTTCGGCTCCCTACGGATTCCCTCGGGCGCATCGAGGTTGCCCGCCCCGTATGCCGCCGCCGCGAGGGGCTACGGTTTTCGAGGTTTGTCGCGCCGCTAGACCCGTGGTCAGGGCATGAAATCTACAGGGCCGCCAAGCCGCAGCCGCGCGGGCGGCCACGTTTGGCATTGCATTGCTGGAAAGTGTTGCGGTGGCGCTGCGCGCTTGCGGGGATTGGCTTTCTATTGATTTCGCACGTCGAGGGGGAGGATGGTGATGGGCGGCGCGTTTGGGGACTGTCTCGCTCGCGCAGATCATCTCTCGCGCCGCCCATCCGGTGCTGACGGTGATTGTGGAACGCCGCGGCATCCGCGCCGCTAGAACGATCTGCCGATAAATCTCTTTCGTAATTTTTATAAACACGTACATGCTTCAATGCGTGTGCGCCATTGACCTGGGTAATCGCGCGCTCTCCAACAGCGCGCAGCGTCGATGTCACGACGACGAACCACCGCGTAAGTCAGGCGGGGGGCCGCCCGCCCCACACATGCCCGGCGCCCCAAGCGGCCCTACGAAGCACGGTCTACGCCTGCATAAACCAAAAACCGCTCACCCCAACCCCAGCAACCCCTCACACAACCGAGGCGACTTCATCTTCTGCAGCCACCACTTCAACGCCTCCCCGGGCGCCTCCGCGCGCCACGCATAAGCCACATGCTCGGTCAAGGACATCCCTTCGTCCGTCTCACACACCACCAGCACCCCTTGCGACAGATAAGGCGCCGCCAGCGTCAAGGGTAAATAGCCGCACCCCAGACCGCGTATCTGCGCCTCGATCTTGGCCTGCATCGTCGGCATCACCAGGGTCGGTTGTTCCGCCAGAATCCCGCGTGTCTGCGGCGCCAGGTTGCGGGACGTGTCGGCGACCACCACCGCGCAATAGCGCGTGATGTCGGCGCGGCTGAGGGGTTGCGGCGCGGCGGCCAGCGGGTGGTGCGCTGCCACGCAGAACGCGAACTGCGCCTGCCCCATGGCTTGGGATCGGAACGGACCCGTCGGCTCGCCCGCCGCGCCGGCGCCGATCACCAGGTCTGCGCGGCCCGATGTCAGGGCGTCCCAGTTGCCGCTCAGCACCTCTGTCGAGAAGCGCAGCGTCGTGGCCGTGTCCAAGGCCTGGAATTCCTCGATCAGGTCGTATAGGGGCCGCCACGGCAGGACCGCGCTCACCGCGATGCGCAGCTCCACCTCCCAGCCGGTGGCGATGCGTTTCACGCGGCAGGCCAGTTCGTCCAGCGATTGCAGCACGTAGCGGCCGTCCTTGAGCAGCGTCTCGCCTGCCGGCGTCAGCAGCGCCCGGTGGCCCGAGCGGTCGAACAGCAGCACATCCAGCCCGTCTTCGAGTTTGCGGATCGAATACGTCACTGCCGACGGCACCTTGCCCAGCTCGCGCGCGGCCTTGGCGAAACTGCCGTGGCGCGCGATGGCGTCCACCAGGACGAGAAGTTCGGGGGTGATGGGCTGCATGGGGGGCTCCGGCCAATCGTTCAAATAAATTGAATGGTTTCGTCAAATCATAGCGCCGAAATAGGCCGGTGACCCATGCACAATGTCATTCATGCCGGTTCGGTAACCCAGTCAAGCGCGACACAGTCAGGCGCCCAAGGTTGCCAGACCATTCACTAAATTGAAACAGGAGTCCACCATGCTTACCATTCGCCGCAGTGCCGAGCGGGGCCACGCCAACCACGGGTGGCTCGACTCGTTCCACACTTTTTCGTTCGCCAACTACTACGACCCGGCCCACATGGGCTTTGGCGCCTTGCGGGTCATCAACGACGATCGCATCGCCGCTGGACGGGGTTTTGGTACCCATGGCCATCGTGACATGGAAATCATCACCTACGTGCTGGATGGCGCCATCGCCCACAAGGACAGCATGGGCAGCGGCTCGACCATCCAGCCCGGCAACGTCCAGCGCATGAGCGCCGGCCGTGGCGTCATGCACTCGGAATTCAACCCGCGTGCCGACGCGCAGACGCATATGCTGCAGATCTGGATCGAGCCCGATGTCACGGGCATCGCCCCGGAGTACGAGGAAAGGGCGTTCAGCGACGAGCAAAAGCGCGGCCGCCTGCAAGCCCTGGTGTCGGGCGATGGTATTGACGGGTCGATGAAGATCCATCAGAACGCGCGTCTGTACGCGGGTTTGTTCGACGGCGACGAGTCCGCCACGCTGGAACTGGCTGCCGGCCGCCGTGCCTGGGTGCATGTTGCCCGGGGCAGCGTGACCGTCAACGGCGTGGAACTGTCGGCGGGTGACGCGGTTGCCATCACTGACGAGACCCGTGTCGCGCTGTCCGGCGGCAAGGACGCCGAAGTGCTGGTGTTTGACCTGGCCTGAGGCCTGCGGCCGGGCGGATCGTTGCGATCCGCCCGGCCTTGTTTTCCCGATACCGCGCCGGGCGGATCAGCAAACCGCCGTCCGGGCTTAAGATGGCCGAACCAGGCCACCCTACAGGAGCACTTTCCATGTCCACCTTGTCCCAAGCCGGCGAAAGCCAGATCGAAACCGTGGTGGTGCCGCGCACCAGCGACCTGGGCGGTTTCGAAGTCCGCCGCGCGCTGCCGTCGGCGCAGCGCCGTACCGTCGGCCCCTTTGTGTTCCTGGACCACATGGGTCCCGTGGAATTCACGGCCGGCTCCGGCATCGATGTGCGTCCCCATCCGCACATCGGCCTGTCCACCGTGACCTATCTGTATGAGGGGTCGATGGTGCACCGTGACGGCGTGGGCAACACCAAGACCATCCTGCCCGGCGAAGTGAACTGGATGACGGCCGGGCGCGGTATCGTGCACTCGGAACGCTCGTCCCCTGAAAGCCGGCAGGCCGCGCAGCGGCTCTGTGGCCTGCAGATCTGGGTGGGCTTGCCCAAGGCGCACGAAGAAACCGACCCCGGCTTTACCCACTATGGCCTGGACGCCCAGCCCGTGATCGAAGGCGAGGGCGTGCGCGCCCAGGTCGTGGCCGGCTCGTTGTTAGGCAAGACCTCGGCGGTCAAGACCCATTCGCCGCTGTTCTATGGCGATCTGCAATTGCAGGCCGGTGCCGTCACGGTGCTGCCCGCCGAACACGAGGAGCGCGCCGCCTACGTGGCCACCGGCTCGGTGGAAGTGGACGGCCAGGTGTTCGACAGCGGCCGCCTGATCGTTTTCGCGCCGGGCCGCCCCGTGCAGATCCGCGCTCGCACCGATGCACGCTTTGCCGTGCTGGGCGGCGAGCCGCTGGAAGGGCCGCGCTTCATCTGGTGGAACTTCGTGTCCAGCAGCAAGGACCGCATCGAGCAGGCCAAAGAGGAATGGCAGCGCAACCGCTTCGGCCAGACCGTGCCGGGCGACGAAACCGAGTTCATCCCGCTGCCCCCGCCGCGGGCGTGATTGGCGCGCAAGGCGGGGTTGCGCCGCGCTGAAGCAGCAGCGGGCAGCGCTCCTGAAACGCAACGCGGCCGGCGTACCCAAGACGACATGGCCTTGGGTGCGCCGGCCGCGTTGCGCCGGCGGTGTCTAGCCGGCTTTCACCGGCACGAACGCGTCGCCCTTGAACACGCGCCGCGGCCCGCCGCGTTCCACCTGGTGATGGAATTGGCGGCGTTGCGCGCGCTGCGCCGCATGCAGCGCAGCGTCGCGGCAGGCCAGGCGGTGCGCGATCAGCAAGGTGGCGATGCGCTTGTTGGCATGCTGGCTGCGTTCGGTCTGCACCTTGACCGTGATGCCGGTCGCCACATGCGTCGCACGCACGGCCGACTCCGTCTTGTTGACGTGCTGGCCGCCCGGTCCGGACGAACGTGTCGTTTCAAAACGGATTTCGCTGGCCAGGCTGGCGGCCGGCGGTTCGCAACGCAAGACGCCAATGAACCAGTTCTTGCGTGGATGACCCGGGCGGTAGGGGCTGGGGCAGGTCCATTGAATCGACCCTTCCCAGGCCGCCGCCATCGCCTGCGCGCCGTCGCCGTCCAGGCTGACCAGGACCGACCGGAACGTGCCGGGCCTGCCGCCGTCCTCCGATTCCAGCACGTCGACGCCGATGCCGGCGGCCCGCGCTTGGCGAACCAGATAGGCCAGCGCCTTGGCGACGGCCAGGGCGCACTCCTCGGGGCCTTGCGCCGCCGATAGCTGTAGCAGTTCCATCAGCAGCTGCCTCCCCGGGTCTTGTACGTCAGCACCGGACGCAGCTTGGCCAGCACGGTCAGCAAGCCCGCCTGTTGCAGGCTGGCGATGATGCTGTCCACGGGTTTGTACGCCTCCGGCGCTTCTTCGTAGATCAGGTGCTTGTCCTGGCAGACAACATGGCTGCCCAGCCGGGTGCGGCTCAGCTGCGCGGGGGTGTAGCGCTTGAACAACCGGTCCTTGCACTCGCTGCGCATCCATTTGCGGCCGGCGCCATGCGCCAGCGAATACAGGCTCGCCGGATCGGGAACCGGCGCGGCCAGGTAGCTGAAGTCGCCGCGCGAACCGGGAATGACGACCAGCCCGCTGTCCGACGGCGTGGCGCCCTTGCGATGCAGCCAGCCGGATTCGCCGTGGATCACCGCCGGGGTGACCAGGTTGTGATGCACGTCCAGCACCTGCTCGCCCCGTGTGCCCAGCCGGCCCAGCATGCGGCGCGCAATCAGTTGCCGGTTGGCCTCGGCATAGCGCAAGGCGCCGTCGTGCTGCGCCAGGTAGGCCAGGCAATCGGCGCTGCCTTGCTCCAGCCCGCCGTGTCCGTGGCGGCGGATATGGTCCTCCAGGATGGATCCGCCCAGCCCGCGCGAGCCGCTGTGCACCAGCAGCACCAACTGCCTGACGTCCAGACGCAAGGCGGCGACGGCCTGCGGGTCGTAGATGTCGTCGATGCGTTGCAGCTCGGCAAAATGGTTGCCCCCGCCGATGGTGCCCAGCGCTTGTCGGTAGCCGGCATCGGCCGGTGCCAGTGCGGACACCAGCGGTTGCCAGCTGTCGTCCAGTGGCGCGTCCAGGTCGCCCAGTTTTTTTTCCAGCTTGTCCGGCGAGGCTTTCCGGGCGTCGATGCCGGTCGTCCAGAGCGCCATGCCGCAGCCGATATCGCCGCCGATCAAGGCGGGATACAGGCGGCCGCAGGAAAAGAATGCCGCGCCTACCGGATAGCCGCGGCCGGGGTGCAGGTCAGGCATGCCGGCGACGTGACGCATGCCGGCAAGCTGCGAGGTCGTGTGTAGTTGTTGGATCGCGTTGCCTTCGATCCAGGTCTCGTCCGAGGCAATGAGCGTGACGCGCTCGGACAAGGTTTGAATGCAATTGCCCATGGTAATTCCAGATCAGATCATAGCGGGCTTGCTCCCATGGCCGCGGCGGCTGCGTCAGGCGCAGGCGTGCGGATGCCGCGCTCGGGCGGGCAGTGGCCGCGCCGGTGCGAGACGGATGGGAGACCCTGTGTGGCAGGTCCGGCCAAGGCAATGCGAATGGGTTGCTATGCCGCCGCACCCTGCCGGCTTGAGCGGCGGGGGCTGCATGCGCCAATGGCATGCAAGGGACTACAGCAAGAAGAATTCGATCGGACTAGACGCGGCCTGCAGCGTGGGAAGTTTGTTGTTGCATCGTGTGTTGCATGATTTTTTTCCTCCTGTGCAGTTCGGTTGGATAAGGGCGCGGGGCCCAAGGGTTCGCCACTCTATCATCGAATCCGGCGATGTGACGCGTCGTCGGGTGCAAAGCGTCGCCTGCCTCGGTGCAGGCGTCTGAATTACGCCACATTCCCGCCCGCTGACGTGCCGATCCTGGGCGCGCCCGGCATGCTTTCAGACGGCCGCCACGACAGCGCGCGCAGCAGTATGATGCGCATCCCTGAATTGATAACAATAGGGATGGAGACATCATGCAACGCTTTACCCTGAACGCGCTGCGCGGCCTGGCCGCGCTGGCACTGGTCCATGGCGCGGCCGCCGCGCAGGCTGCCGGCTATCCGGCCAAGCCCATCACGTTCATCGTGCCCTATACGGCGGGCGGCACCACCGATCTGGTGGCGCGCACCGCCGGCCAGAAAGTGGCCGAAAAACTGGGCCAGCCCGTCATCGTCGAGAACCGTCCCGGCGCCGGCGGCAACATCGGCATGGATGCCGTGGCGCGTGCCGCGCCGGACGGCTACACCATCGGTTTCGGCGCCATTTCCACCAACGCGCTCAACCCGTTCGTCTACCCGTCGATGCCGTTCGACCCGACCAAGGACTTCACGGGCGTCAGCATGCTGGGCGCCTCGTCGGTGGTGCTGGAAACCGGCCCGTCGCTGAAGGTCGACAGCGTCAAGGACCTGGTGGCCTATGCCAAGCAGCATCCGGGCACCGCGTTCGGCACACCCGGCACGGGCACGTCGATGCACCTGGCCGGTGTGATGTTCGATCAGCTGACCGGCGCCGGCATGCAGCACATTCCGTACAAGGGCAGCGCGCAGGCCCTGAATGACCTGTTGGGCGGACACTTGCCGGTGATGTTCGACAACCTGCCTGCGTCCTTGCCGCACATCAAGTCGGGCAAGGTCCACGCCCTGGCGGTGACGGGCAGCAAGCGCGCGCCCGCGCTGCCCGACGTGCCGACCCTGGCCGAGCTGGGCTATGGCGCGGCGGTGGTGGACCCGTGGTTCGCGGTGTATGGTCCGGCCAGGATGCCGCCGGAAATCACGAACGTGCTCAGCGCCGCGTTCCGCGAGGCGCTGGCCATGCCGGACGTAAAGGACAAGCTGGAACAGGCCGGTTTCATGCCCTACGGCTCGACGCCCGAGGAAGTGGAGCGCCTGACCCGCAGCCAGTACGAATCCTTCAAGGCGCTGTCGCAGAAGGTCAAGCTGTCGGCGGATTGACGGCAGGCAGGTCCCGGGCCGCTTGAGCCTGGCCTGCCACAACCGGCTGCGGGCATGGGCCAGGTTGCCCCGGACCTGCTCGCCCGGCGGCTAGCGGCCGCGTGCGAAAACCTGCTCGCGCTGCTCTGCCAGCGTTTCGCGGCGGATGAAGTCGCGCACGAAATCGTCGGCCGGGTGGTGGTGCAGGTTGTAGGGCGTGTCCCATTGGGCGATGCGCCCCGCCGCCATCACGCCGATGCGGTCGGCGATGGCAAAGGCCTCGGCCTGGTTGTGCGTCACCAGGATGGCGGTATGGCCGGTGGTCTTGAGGATCTCGCGCACCTCGAACGCCAGCCGCTCGCGGGTATCCACGTCCAGGTTGGAAAACGGCTCGTCCAGCAACAGCAGGTCGGGCGAGGGCGCCAGGGCCCGCGCCAGCGCCACGCGCTGTTGCTGACCGCCCGAAATCTCGTGCGGAAAGCTGTTGGCGGCGTGCGCCAGACCCACCAGCGTCAGCATCTCGTCGATGCGGCGGGCTCGTTCGGCCCGTCCCAGGCGGCGCAGTCCAAAGCCCACGTTGTCGGCCACCGACAGGTGCGGAAACAGCGCGTAATCCTGGAACATCATGCCCACGCGGCGCTTTTCGGGGGCAACCTGCAGGGTGGCGGACGAGATGACCGCGCCGTCCAGCAGGATGCGGCCGGCGCGCACCGGCTCGAAGCCCGCGATGGCGCGCAGCACCGTGGTCTTGCCGCAGCCGGATTCCCCCAAGAGGCAGCCGATGTGGCCGGCCGGCAGGCCCAGCGTCAGGTCCTGCACCACGGGGCGCACGCCCTGGGGCGTGTCGTAGGCCAGCGAAATATGGTCGAGTTCAAGCAGATCGGGCACGGTGATCAATGTCCCATTTTCAGATTGGTGCGCGCCAGCAGAATCACGGGCAACAGGCCGGCCAGCACGATGGCCAGCGCCGCGACGGCGCCTTCTTCGTAGGTGCCGCGGGCCGCTTCGGCGTAGAGCCAGGTGGCGAGCGTGTCGAAATTCATCGGCCGCAGGAGCAGCGTGGCAGGGAGTTCTTTCATGGCGTCCACGAACACCAGCAGCGCGCTGGCCGCCAGCGCCGGACGCAGCAGCGGCAGGTGGACGCGCCGCAGCGTGCCGGCGGCGGTTTCGCCCAGCAGCCGCGAGGCTTGTTCCAGCGACGGCGGCACGCGGGCCAGGCCGGCTTCCAGCGCGCCCGTTGAAATGGCCAGAAAGCGGATGGCGTAGGCGCACACCAGCGCGGCCATCGAGCCCATCAGGAACAGGCCGGTGCCGCCAAAGACCCTGGCCACGGCGGTATCGATCCAGACGAACGGGGTGAGCAGGCCGATGGCCAGCACCGTGCCGGGCACGGCATAGCCCAGGCTGGCGATGCGGGCGCAGGCCCGGCCCGGGTTGAAGCTCGCGCTTTCGCGCAGCGTGCGGCCGGCCCAGGCCACGATCAGGCCGCAGACCAGCGTGACGATCGTGGCGCTGAACGCGACGATGAGCGTATTGCTCAGTCCATTGAGCAATTGGCTGGACACGCCGCCCACCAGATGCAGCCGTTTATAGGTTTCGACCACCAGGTACAGCGCGGGGGCGGCAAAGCCGATCAGCACCGGGATCCAGCCCAGCACCGCGGCCAGCGCCGCGGCCGGGCCGCGCAAGCGGCGCGGCTGCATGGGCCGCATGCGCTGGGTATTGGCGTAGCGCTGGCGCTTGCGGCCGTGGCGTTCCAGCAGGATCAGGCCGATCACGATGGCCAGCATGGTCAGCGCGATCTGCGCGGCGCCCGCCAGGTCGGAGCGCGTGACCCAGGTGGTGTAGACCGATACCGTCAGCGTCTGCACGCCCAGGAATTCCGAGGCGCCGATGTCGTTCAGGGTTTCCAGCAGCGCCAGGCTGACGCCGACCACGATGGCCGGGCGCGCCAGCGGTAGCGCCACGCGGAAGAACACGCCGTAGCGGCCGGTGCCCAGCGTGCGGGCCGCTTCCAGCAGGCTGGCGGCCTGCGTCATGAACATGACGCGGGTGCTCAGGTACACATAGGGGTAAAGCACGAAGCCCAGCACGAAGATGGCGCCCTGGATCGAGCGCAGGTCCGGCAAGCGGAACTGGCGCGGGCTGTCGTAGCCCAGCAGCGCGCGGATGGCGGTCTGGATCGGGCCGATCGGGTGCAGCAGGTCCAGGTAGGCGAAGGCGATGATGTAGGTGGGCACCGCCAGCGGCAGCAAGAGCGCCCAGGTCAGCGCGCGCCGTGAGGGAAATTCATACGCCGTCACCAGCCAGGCCGAGCCTGTGCCGAGCAGCGTGACCAGCACGCCCACGCCGGCCAGCAGCATGGCGGTATTGGCCAGGGCCTGGGGCAGCACATAGTTGGCCAGGTGCTGCCAGTGCGACAGGTCGCCGCCCAGCGCCCACCACACCAGTGTCAGCACGGGCGCCAGCACGGCCAGGGCGATCAGGGCCGCGCCGGCCAGCCAGCCGGCGCCGCGTTCAGCCCAGCGCAAACGCAGCGGCCGGGGCAGGGTATCGGTATGCATGCTTCAGAAAAGGTGCTGCTTCAGGAGTGCTGCGGGAACGACGCCGCGGGCGGCGCCTGGAGCGTCAAGGCCTGCCGCCGCCCGAACCGGAACGGATCCGGCTTGGGCGAGGGCAGGCCTGATTGCAGGCGGGCGGCGCCAGTGCGCCGCCTTGCCGCGGGTCAGTTGTCGAAGCCGACCTTGTCCACCAGTTCGCTGGCTTGCTTGCGGAACTTGGCGATCTCGGTCAGGGGCAGGGGGTCGATCTTCAGTTCGCCGAAGCTGGCGATGACCGGGTCGAGCTTGACGCCCTTGCGCACCGGGTATTCGTAGTTGGCCTGGGCGTACAGCGCCTGGGCGGGTTCCGACACCAGGAAGTCCAGCAGCTTGATCGCGTTGGCTTTGTTGGGCGCGTTGGCGGCCACGGCGGCGCCGCTGACGTTCACGTGGGTGCCGCCGCTCTTGGCGTTGGCAAAAGTCGGACGGATGACCTTGATGGCGTCGCCCCATTTGCGGGCGTCGGTGCCGGCTTCGGCGTTCTTCATGTGGCCGACGTAGTAGGCATTGGCCAGGCCGATGTCGCAGATGCCGCCCAGGATGTCGCGCGCCACGTCGCGGTCGCCGCCGGCAGCCTTGCGGGCCAGGTTGGCCTTGACGCCGCGCAGCCATTTTTCGGTGGCTTCGGCGCCGTCATGGGCGATCATCGAGGCGACCATGGCGGTGTTGTAGGGGTGCTGGCCGGAACGGATGCAGACCTTGCCCTTCCATTTCGGGTCGGCCAGGTCTTCGTAGCGAAAGCTCTCCAGCTTCAGGTCTTTTTCGACGTACAGCACGCGGTCGCGCAGCGACAGCGCGAACCACTTGCCGTCGGCGCCGCGCAGGTTGGCGGGAATGACCGATTCCAGCGTCTGCGACTTGACCGCCTGCGTCACGCCGCCGTCCACCAGGTCCAGCAGGTTGCCGATGTCCACGGTCATCAGCACGTCGGCGGGCGATTTGGCGCCTTCGGCCTTGACGCGTTCGAGCAGGCCGTCCTTGACGAAGACGGTGTTGACCTTGATGCCGCTTTCCTTTGTGAAGGCATCCAGCAGCGGCTGGATCAGCTTGGGTTCACGCGTGGTGTACAGGCTGACTTCCTCGGCGGCGTGGGCCGGGACGGCAAACGCGGCGGCGCCGGCCAGGGCCAGGGTACGCAGCAGCGATTTCATTTGGGGACGCATAGACATGAAGGAAACTCCGGCAAGGTCTGCAGCGCGCAACGCCATGGCGGGCAGGGCGTGGTCACTACGCAAAACGGTCTGCTAACGAAAATGATTATCAAGTGAGAACGGGACAATAACAGGAAGTTTTCAGCCGTTCAACTCGTCGTAAGACTCGCGACCTGACCCTTGATCCCTATCAATACGGCATAAGGGTATTACGGAATAATGAGAGCAATTATCATCGAGACCTTGTAGAATAGGGTCAACCCTAATACCGGCCGCGTCTTTTGTGCGGTGCGGTCTGACCTCGCGGCGCAAGTCGGGTTCGATGGCCTGCTCCTTGTTCCGCTCCTGATAGATACGACATGGCTGCTTTCAATACCGAGCGCGTGCTTAGCGTGCACCACTGGAACGACACCCTGTTTTCCTTTACCACCACGCGTGACGCGGCCTTGCGGTTCCACAACGGCCACTTCGTCATGATCGGCCTGGAAGTCGAAGGCAAGCCGCTGCTGCGGGCCTACAGCATCGCCAGCGCCAACTACGAAGAAAACCTCGAATTCCTCAGCATCAAGGTGCAGAACGGTCCGCTGACCTCGCGCCTGCAGCATCTGAAGGAAGGCGACACCATCCTGGTCAGCCGCAAGCCGGTGGGCACGCTGGTGGTCGACGATCTCAAGCCCGCCAAGCATCTGTTCCTGTTCGGCACGGGCACGGGCCTGGCCCCTTTCATGAGCATCATCAAGGATCCGGACGTCTACGAACGCTTCGACAAGGTCATCCTGGTGCACGGCGTGCGCTGGGTCAGCGAGCTGGCCTACGCCGACTTCATCGAAAAAGAACTGCCCAACAACGAGTTCTTCGGCGATGTGGTGCGCGAAAAACTGGTCTATTACCCGACCGTCACCCGCGAGCCGTTCCGCAACCAGGGCCGCATCACCGAACTGATGGAAAGCGGCAAGCTGTGCGCCGACATCGGTATTCCCCAGATCAACCCCGAAACCGATCGCGCCATGATCTGCGGCAGCCCGCATATGCTGGCCGACATCAGCGCCATGCTGGACAAGCGCGGTTTCGTGGTGTCGCCGGGCGTGGGTCAGCCGGGCGACTACGTGGTCGAACGCGCCTTCGTCGACAAATAAAGCCGCAGCGGCGTTCGCCGTTGCAAGGCAAGGGGCGCAGCTCAGGCTGCGCCCCTTTTGCATGGCAGACGCTCGATGGGTGCCTCAATGGCGTTACTTCACGACGCGTGGGGCGCCTCGCAGCCGTTCTGCGTGGGCCAGGTCGGCAATGGGCGAGAGCAGCGCCGGATCAAACGCCTCCAGCGCCTGGCCGTTGCGCAGGCGCCGCGGCCAGTCGGCATGGGTCAGTGCCCCCCGGCCCAGCGACACCAGGTCCGCCTCGCCGCGCTCGACCATGCCCGAGGCGTGCGCCGGGGCATGCAGGGCGCCATTGGCGATCACGGGCACGGCCCCGTGTTGCCGGGCAAGCGCAGCAAGGCTCGCGCCCGCGCCAAATGCCGGCTGCCAGGCTTCGAATTCCGTCGTATGCAGGTAGTCGAGGCCCGCGGCTGACAGCGTCGCGAAGATGACCGCGGCCTGCGCTTCGCCTTGCGCCCATTTGTGGGTGAAGTCGTTGACCTTGCCCTGCGACACGCGGTAGCCCACCGTGAAGGCGGGTCCCACGGCCTGGCGCACGGCCTGGATCGTCTCGACGCCCAGGCGCAGGCGGTGGGCGAGCGGGCCGCCATAGCCGTCGTTGCGCTGGTTGCTGTAGTCCGTCAGGAATTGGTCCAGCAGGTAGCCGTTCGCGCCGTGGATTTCCACGCCATCGAAGCCGGCCTGTTGCGCCCGGACCGCCGCGCGGGCGAATGCCTGCACCACATCGTTGATTTCCGCGAGCGACAGCGCGTCGGGCAGCCGGTAGGCGCCTTCCCCACGGTAAAAGCGCATCTGCTGGCCTTTGGGCTGGACCGCCGACGGGCCTTTGGCGGTCGGCCGATGGGGATTGCCTTGCGAGATCGCGCCGGCGTGCATGAGCTGGGCGATGAGGCCGCCGCCGTTTGCGTGAACGCGCTCCACGGCCGGCCGCCATGCCTCGCGCTGGGCATCGCTGGCCAGACCGGGCTGGAACAGATAGCCCTGCGCGTACGCCTGGTCGGTGTAGATGCCTTCGGTGATGACCAGACCGAATCCGCCGGCGGCGAAATCACCGTAGTAGTCCGCCATCCGGGCCGTGGCCAGGCCATCGGCCGTGGCGCTGACCCGCGTCATCGGCGCGACGGCCAGACGGTTTGCCAGCCGCAGCGCGCCGAGGGCGACCGGATCGTAAAGCGTCGACGAGGCCATTTCAACGGCCCTCGGCATTCGGTACGACCGCGATCGCTTCGATTTCGATCATCGCCTCGGGCGTGTACAGGGCGCGGATCTCGGCGATCGTGTCGGCGGGGTAGGGCGCGGTGAAGAACTCGCGACGCAGCGTCACGACATCGTCGAAGTGGCCCATATCGGTCACGAAGATGGTGACCTTGACGACATCCTTCAGACTGGCGCCACCGGCCTGCAGCGCCCGGCGCAGGTTCGCGAAGGCCTGGCGGCCCTGTGCCAGGAAGCCGCCCTGCACGATCTTGCCGTTCTCGCCGGCGCCGGCCTGGCCCGAGATGAACAGCCAGCCATTGGCCTTGATGCCCTGCGACAGCAGGAAGGGCTCGTAGGGGTCCGGCTGGGTGACGACGCGTTCGATCATGATTAGTTTCTCTCATTTGTTAGGACCGCCGGATGTGGCGGATAACGAGACGATACGGACGCGTGCCGGGCACGACAAAGGTTCATTTATCAGCCGTCAGATGAGATAATCTCACTCATATCATCATCGTGCCGCCCTCATGCATCGACGCTTCCTGCCCCTTTCCGCGCTTCGCGCATTCGAGGCCGCGGCCCGCTTGGGCAGCTTCAAGGCTGCGGCCGAAGAGCTCGCGGTCACGCCCACGGCCGTCAGCCACCAGATTCGCGGACTTGAGCAACAGGTTGGCGCGGCGCTCTTTACCCGGCAGGTCCGGCGCGTCGCGCTGACCGATGCGGGCGCATTGCTGTATCCCGTGCTGCGCGATGGCTTTGATGCCTTCCAGGGCGCGCTGGAACGGCTGACCGAAACCCGCCACAGGCCCCAGGTGGTCATCTCGGCGACCAACGCGTTCACGGCGAAATGGCTCTTGCCCAGGATGGCGGCGTTTCGCCGCGACCTGGCCGGTATCGACCTGCAGGTCCAGGCCTCGGACGAGATCGTCGACCTGCGTTCGACCGCTGTCGACATCGCCATTCGCTACGGCCGGGGGCCGTATCCCGGCTTGACCGTCGAGCCGCTCTTCACGGACCGCTTTGCGCCCGTGGCCAACCCGCGGCTCGGCGTACGCACGGTCGAAGACCTGGCCCGGTGGCCGCTGATCTACTTCGAGTGGCGGCGGCACCACCCGCACAATCCCACTTGGCAACGCTGGTTTGCCCAAGCGCGGCGGCCGCAGGCGTCGCCTGCGGGCGAGTTGCGGTTTTCGGACGAAGGGCATGCCATTCAAGCGGCCGTCGCGGGGGAAGGCGTCGCCTTGGTCAGCCAGGCGCTGGTCGCGCAGGAACTGGCGGCAGGCCAGTTGCATCAGCCCTTCGGCCCGAGCATCGACGGACACACGTATCACGTCGCCATCAGCGCCGAGCGGTCGCTGTCGCACGGCGCGCGTGCCGTGCTGGCCTGGCTGAAAGCGCAGGCCGCGGTGGGGTGACGCCCAATTGGCGAACGCCAGGCAACGCCCGGCTTCCGTGGCCTCAGCGGGTGCGTTCACGGCGCCCGCCGAGGTCTTCCAGGTCATCGCATAGGCACTGCCGGGTGCTTACTCCGGCTGGATACCCGCCTTCTTGATGATGTCGCCCCACTTCTTCGATTCGGCCTGCTGGAACTGCGCCAGTTCGTCGGGCGTGGACGTGGCCGGGTCGGTGCCGGTCTGGGCGTAGAACTGCTTGGCCGGCGCGGTCTGCGTGGCCTTGACCAGCAGCTCGTTCAGGCGCTTGATCACATCGGGCGGCGTGCCGGCGGGCGCGTAGGCGGCGAACCAGTAGCCCATCTCGTAGCCCGGCACGCCGGCTTCGGCGATGGTGGGCACGTCGGGCGCCAGCGGCGAACGCGTCAGGCCGGTGACGCCCAGCGCGCGCAGCTTGCCGGACTTGACCTGGGGCAGGCCCGTGGCGGTGTCGGTGATCATCATGTCGATCTGTCCGCCGAGCAGGTCGGTGACGGCCAGCGGGTTGCTCTTGTAGGGGACGTGCAGCAATTGCACGCCGGCCATCTGTTGCAGCAGTTCGCCCGCGATGCGGCTGCTTGAACTGCCGCTGCCAAAGCTCAGCTTGCCCGGCGACTGGCGTGCCTGGGCCAGGAACTCGCCCACGGTCTTGGCGGGCGAACCGGGGTTGACGACCATGATCTGGCCACCCTTGCCCAGCAGCGTAAGGGGGGCGTAGTCCTTGACCGGGTGATAGGTCAGCGTTTTGTACAGATGCTCGTTGGCGGCGTGCGTGGTGTTGGTGGTGATCAGCACGGTGTAGCCGTCGGGCGCGGCCCGGGCCGCGGTGGCGGCGCCGATCATGGCGCTGGCGCCGGGCTTGTTCTCGATGACCACCGCCTGGCCGGTCTGCTCGGTGACGCCCTGGCCGATGGCGCGGCCGATCTGGTCGGTGGCGCTGCCGGCGGCAAAGGGCACGATGAAGGTGATGGGCTTGGCGGGGAAATTCTGGGCCTGGGCCATCGCGGTCAGCGGCAAGGCCGCCAGCAGCAGGGCCAGTCGGCGCTTGAGGGTAGTGCGCATGGTGTTGTCTCCTGAATGTGTTTTTTATGAGAGTGGGGGTGGGGTCAGGCGGGGGCGGGGCGGTCGCCCGGGATGTCGGGCAGGCGGCGGGCCAGCGCGGGGCTGACCTCGACCGTCATGTCCAGCAAGCGGAAAGACAGGCTTTTGCCGTGGGCGTCCAGGTTGAGCGCGTCGTTGACGCCGCCGTCCAGCACGCCCTCCAGCACGAAGTTCATGGCGTGCAGGGTGGGCAGCAGGTAGCGGGTGACGCGGATGGGATGGCGGTAGGCGAACCAGGCGGCCACGCGCGCCTCGGTCACCTGCTCGGCCAGCACGGCGTAGCACTCGGGGTCCCAGCCGATCAGGCTGAGGTTGGAAATGTCGCCCTTGTCGCCGGAACGGCTATGGCCCAGGCGATACAAGGGGACGGCGATCGGGGTTGCGGCGGCCTGCGCCGGAGATGCTGAAGACGTGCTCATGACTCGATCTCTTCCAGGAAGCGCCAGCCGCTGCGCACGGCGTCGCGGGCAATGGTGCAGGACACCATGTTCAGGCGCGGGCGCAGCGCGGTACGCACGCCGCCGCCGCCGGCCGGGCCGCAGGTGTACAGCGCGGTGACCTCGCGCAGCACACGCTCGGCCGTTGCGCGGTCGGCGTGCTCGCCGGCCATGCGCAGGCGCACGTCGCGGCCCTGGCCGCCGGCGTGCGCGCCGCGCAAGGCGCCCGCATCGTTGTCCAGGATGCTGATGGCGCCGATCAGATCGGCGCGCAGCCGCAGCGCCGGGCCCAGGCGTTTTTGCACGATGTCGGCGGCCAGCCGCGCGCGGGCCTCGGCCTGGACGCCGGCGTAGGAAATCTCGGCTTCGGCCAGCCAGCCGCCGTGGTAGCAGACGTTGACCTTCAGTTCATCGGGCCGTGCGTGGCCGGTGATGCCGCGCACCGCCACGCGATTGCCCCCCAGGTCTTCGACGCGAGCCTGGCTCAGGTCGGCCACCACGTCGGGGGTCAGGTAGCGCGCGGGGTCATGCACTTCGTACAGCAGTTGTTCCTTGACGGTCCGCGCGTCCACCGCGCCGCCGGTGTCGGCGGCCTTGCCGATGACGAACTCGCCGTCGGCCTGGATTTCGGCGATGGGAAAGCCCGCGGCGTGCACGTCAGGCACGTCTTTCAAACCCGGTACGCAGAAGTAGCCGCCGGTGACCTGCAGGCCGCATTCCAGCATGTGGCCGGCCATGGTGGCGCGGCCCAGGCGCGGCCAGTCGGCCAGGTCCCAGCCAAAGTGCGCCAGCGCCGGACCCAGGGTCAAGGACGGGTCGGCGACGCGGCCGGCCACCACGATCTGGGCGCCCGCGGCCAGGGCCTGGGCGATTTCCACGGCGCCCAGGTAGGCGGTGGCGCTGACCACGTCAACGCCGTCCAGCGCCGTGCCCAGCCGCTGGCGCAGCAGGTCGCGCTGGGCCAGGGCGTCCAGCGCGTCGCCATGGATGACGGCGATGCGGGGGGCGGGCAGGCCCTGGCGCGCGGCCAGTTCGGCGATGCGGCGCGCGGCGGCCACCGGATTGGCGGCGCCGAAGTTGCTGACGATATTGACGCCATGGCGCATGCAATCGGCCAGCACCGGGTCCACCAGCGCGTCCAGCAGCGGCTCGTAGCCGCGGCGCGGGTCTTCGTTGCGGGCCAGTTGGGCCAGCGCCAGCGTGCGCTCGGCCAGCGTTTCAAAGATCAGCGTGCCGCCGCCTTGGGCGGCCAGTGTGCGCACCACGGCGGCGGCGCCGTCGCTGCGGTCGCCGGAAAAGCCGGAGGCGCAGCCGATGAGCAAGGGGGTAGAGGGCATGAAGGATCCAGGCAAGGCGCGGCGCATCTGGCAATGGCGCCGCGCGGGGAAAACCGGAGCCTCACTATAGGCAGCGTCTGATCATCAGTAAAATAGAAATATCGGATCAATTCATAAAGAAAAGCCATGAATCTGTCTGCCCGCCAATTGCGCGCTTTCGTGGCCCTGGCCGACGAAAAGCACTTCACCCGCGCCGCGCAGCGCTGCCACCTGACCCAGCCCGCCTTCAGCGCCCTGATCCGGCAACTGGAAGACAGCGCCGGGCTGCGCCTGTTCGACCGCAATACCCGCAACGTCGAGCTGACGGCCGAGGGCCGGGTGCTCGACGCGTCTGCCCGGCGCCTGCTGGCGGACATGGACCTAGTGATGGAAGACCTGCGCGACCACGCCGCCCGGCGGCGCGGCCGCGTGGCGCTGGCGGCGTTGCCGTCC
>NZ_JAELTJ010001147.1 GCF_016428805.1 Achromobacter sp. ASV32 | reverse complement strand
GCCATCGACAACAAAAAGCACCCGCCGTTCTGGAACCGCCTGGTGCTGGTGCTGTCGGCCATGGGCGTGAGTTTCGTGCACGGCTCGAACGATGGCCAGAAAGGCATCGGCCTGATCATGCTGGTGCTGATCGGCATCGTGCCGGCCAATTTCGTGCTGGACACCAACAGCACCACCTACCAGATCGAACGCACCCGCGATGCGGCCACTCACCTGTCCGCGTTCTACCAGCGCAACGAAGCCATGCTGGGCGACTTCCTGGCGCTCAAGCGCGCCGGCTCGGCCTCGGACCTGCCGCGCAATTTCCGTTGCGATCCGGAACTGACCCTGCCCACCATCGATGCGC
>NZ_JAELTJ010001146.1 GCF_016428805.1 Achromobacter sp. ASV32 | reverse complement strand
GTGACCTGAGCGGCGAAGTCGGCGGCGACGCGGTCGGCATACGCAAGACCAGCGGCGGTTTGACGGAGAACAGCAAGACGACCAGCGGCGCTGGCAGCACCATCGTCAGCCGCCAGGGCGACGTGTCCATCATCGCCAAGGAAGACCTGTTGATTCGCGGCAGCGACATCCGTGCCGGCCGCGATGTGCTATTGGGCGGTCAGGCGGTCACCATCGACGGCAGCTTCGACACGTCGGCCTTCCGGGATTTCCAGAAGAGCAGCCAGATCGCGGTCACGACCAGCGTCAACAGCCCGGTCATCAAGGCGGTGGAGACCATCGACCGCATGCGCAATGCGGCACAGGACACCAACA
>NZ_JAELTJ010001145.1 GCF_016428805.1 Achromobacter sp. ASV32 | reverse complement strand
AACTAGGGCCTGTTCACACTAGAAGGCGCCTCGCATGAGTACCCAAATGAGTGGCTATCAAGGCGCGAAGCGCAGTCGTGGCCGCCCCCCGGCGAGCATTCGCAACGCTGAGAGGCGCTCATTTGGGTACTCACCCTGCGGGCAGGCCGGTAATCGGGCGCCTTCTAGTGTGAACAGGCCCTAGGCCAACGGCATAAGTGCAAGCGCGCCGGCTCAAGCGAGCAACGCCGACTCGCCATCCTGCACCGCGTGGCAGCGCCAGCCAAGCTCGTCCTTGATCCGCAGGCGCAGGGCGTCCGCCGCGTCGGGCTCCCCATGGACAATGAAGGTTTCCTTGGGCGGCTTGGAAAAGCCCCCGAGCC
>NZ_JAELTJ010001144.1 GCF_016428805.1 Achromobacter sp. ASV32 | reverse complement strand
TTAGCAGCTATCGAAATATCAGGGTTAACCCTAAGTTTTCGGCAACTGCCAAGCCTGAAACTATAACACAACTTTTGCAGATTATGCAACCGGCTTTTGCCTAATTTGCATCCTATCCTGCAACCCCGCAGCCTTTCGTGAATCGCTTCACTTTCCGCCGCCGCCCCGGGAAACCCCAGAGGTTGGTTACCGCCCAGATGACCAGCAACTTGATTCAGACCACCCTACCGGGTAAACCCCGATTCGCCGTCACCAGCCAAGCCCAAGACTATAGCACAATTTTTGCAGATTGTGCAACTGGCTTCTGCCTGATTTGCACCGTCTTTTGCAAAACCCGCTGACTGCTGGTTCGAGAATCCGGTCACAC
>NZ_JAELTJ010001143.1 GCF_016428805.1 Achromobacter sp. ASV32 | reverse complement strand
TGTCATCACCCGGGAAGTCGTACTTGGACAGAAGTACGCGAACTTCCATTTCCACCAGCTCGAGCAGCTCGGCGTCGTCAACCATGTCAGCCTTGTTCAGGAAGACGATGATGTACGGCACGCCAACTTGGCGGCTCAGCAGAATGTGTTCACGCGTTTGCGGCATCGGACCGTCAGCGGCCGACACGACCAGGATCGCGCCGTCCATCTGGGCCGCGCCCGTGATCATGTTCTTGACGTAGTCGGCGTGACCCGGGCAGTCAACGTGCGCGTAGTGACGCGATTCCGTTTCGTACTCGACGTGTGCCGTGTTGATCGTGATACCGCGTGCCTTTTCTTCAGGAGCTGCATCGATCTGGTCGTAGCCCTTGGCTTCGC
>NZ_JAELTJ010001142.1 GCF_016428805.1 Achromobacter sp. ASV32 | reverse complement strand
TCGGTAGAGCGTGAGACTCTTACTATACCAGTAGAAAAAGAGTTGCTTCACTCATCTCAAGGTTGCGGGTTCGACCCCCGCATCGGGCTTTTCCTATTATATTATTATATCTGATGCGATTGAATGAACTATGGGATTGTGTTTCTATCCTGGTGGTTGGTTTTTTTTTTTAATTTTTTACTTTTTTTTACTTGATCTTCCCATTTTTGGGTCTTGGTTGGTTGGGTTTTGGTAGGTGTGTGATATCCCGTAGAGCATTATTTTTTCTAGGATATGGAGGGCGTCAGCTACCTTGAGCGCAGCAGAGCAGATATATACAAGTTGACATGATACCCGATATAGATAAATTGATATCTTTCTTAATAATCAGGAATTAAAC
>NZ_JAELTJ010001141.1 GCF_016428805.1 Achromobacter sp. ASV32 | reverse complement strand
AGCCAGACAAGCCTCTGGCATGAAAGGTCCTTTGCAGGTGAAACGTTTGGCAGCGCTGGCGCTGGGCCGAGTGTTATGCATGACGGCCCCACTCTCCCCGAAAGTAAACAAAACGCGTGCCAACAGCTACCTTAGTACCTACCTAGATACCTGCCTACCTATTCATCAAGGACCTACCATCATAAACACATCTAAAACAGTGCCTTTTCAAAACGTACGGTACCAAGCCGTTCTTCTTGGATTTTCTTAGGGCGCGTCTTTAATTGCTAGAGATGCTATATTTTTTGCTCTGAACCTCCCCAGCATCTCTTCCGCTTCACCGGTCGCGTCAATT
This sequence comes from Achromobacter sp. ASV32, assembly GCF_016428805.1. Classification (GTDB taxonomy): domain Bacteria; phylum Pseudomonadota; class Gammaproteobacteria; order Burkholderiales; family Burkholderiaceae_B; genus Achromobacter. The sequence goes on along the minus strand of NZ_JAELTJ010001141.1, from coordinate 45 downwards.
CATCGGAGTCTTTGCCCGGCTTGCGATTCTCCAACGTCTTTTGGG
>NZ_JAELTJ010001140.1 GCF_016428805.1 Achromobacter sp. ASV32 | reverse complement strand
CCATAGAATCATCATCACCACTGGGAGACCCATCATTGATACGTCGCAAGCTTCGTGCCGCAGTCTCCATTTGTTTCAAGCATCTGTCAGCCAAGCGGACGTGGATTTCCTGTGCTCTCTGGGACGGGAGCGTCGCAATCGCACGGCTCTCCAGATAGACATTACTTGTGAGAGCTCGAATGGCAGAGCTGACCATTGAATCGTCCTCTCCCATCAAAAGTATGCGCCACAGATGTTCAATGGGACTAGCTGACACAAGTTCTTCGTCCTCTAAGATAGATGTTGACGGGTCATTGACAAGTTGGGAAACATTGTCTTTGACTATCTCCAGCATTCCTTCGCTAACACAGGCCGCTGGAAGCTTGGGCAGGAATTGAGA
>NZ_JAELTJ010000118.1 GCF_016428805.1 Achromobacter sp. ASV32 | reverse complement strand
CAACGTGGCCGAGTTCGCGTCCAGCAACCTCTGGATCGCCAAGGACGGCGTGGTGTCCACGCCGGTGGACAACGGCACGTTCCTGAACGGCATCACCCGCCGCCGCGTGCTGGCGCTGCTGAAAGCCGATGGCGTGGAGGTGCAGGAGCGCAGCCTGACGCGCGCCGACATCGAGGCTGCCGACGAGGTTTTCTCGTCCGGCAATTACGGCAAGGTGGTCCACGTGAACCGCGTCGAAGACCGCAAGCTGGAATATGGCCCGCTGGCCCGCCGCGCGCACAAGCTGTACATGGACTACGCCGAAGGCACTCGCGGCAAGTAGGCCCGCGCCGCGCCGCCGCTTCCTGCCCTGCTGCCCGCCACGCGCGGGCAGCGCCGTATTCGCCGCTAGCCGTGTGACGCCAGCCGCAAGACCAGAACCGGCATCGCGCCGCCTGCGGCGGTACCGTGAAAAGGAAACCTGTCATGCACACCCGAAGAGACTTCCTGCGCGGCAGCGCCGCGGTCGCCGGCGCCGGCAGCGCCCTGGCGCTGCTGCCGGCCTCGATCCGCCGGGCGCTGGCCATCCCCGCCAATCATCGCAAGGGCACGATCGAAGACGTCGAGCACATCGTCATCTTCATGCAGGAAAACCGCTCGTTCGACCATTACTTCGGCGGCCTGGCGGGCGTGCGCGGTTTCGGCGACCGCTTCCCTATTCCGGTGCCCGACAGCCCCGACGCCAAGCACCGCACCGTCTGGGCCCAATACAACAGCCGGCCCGACGAGGGTTCGCCACGCAGCGTGCTGCCGTTTCACCTGGACACCCGCGAGGCCTACGAGACCATGCGGGTGGCCAGCACGCCGCACACCTGGTCCAACGCCCAGGACGCCTGGGACGGCGGTCGCATGGGCCAGTGGCCGGCCGCCAAGAAGAACCATTCGATGGCGTATTTCACGGAAGGCGACATGCCGTTCCAGTACGCCATGGCACGCGCGTTCACTGTCTGCGACGCCTATCACTGCTCGTTCACCGGCGGCACCAACACCAACCGGCTGTTCGTCTGGAGCGGCACCAACGACGGTCTGGGCCGCGGCAACGGTCCGGCGCTGGGCAATCTGTACAACAAGCTGGGCGGCGGCGACCCGGCGGGCGCCTATACCTGGACCACCTACCCCGAACGCCTGGAGCGCGCCGGCATCAGCTGGCGCATCTATCAGAACATGGCGGACAACTACTCCTTGAATCCCACCGCCGGCTTCAAGGCCTACCGCGATGCCCACCAAGGTCTGCCGGGATCGCTGGCCGCGCTCAAAGACAAGGCGCTGACCACCCGCGACCTGGACCTGCTGCGCCAGGACGTACTGGACGGCGCGCTGCCGCAGGTGTCGTGGATCTGCGCCACCAAGGCCGGCTCCGAACACCCCAGCCCATCCAGCCCCGCACAAGGCGCGGACTACACCGCCCGCGTGCTGGACGCACTGACCGCCAACCCGGAGGTCTGGAGCAAAACGGTCCTGCTGCTGATGTTCGACGAGAACGACGGCTTCTTCGACCACATGCCGCCGCCCGCGCCGCCCACCCGCCGGGCCGATGGCACGCTGGCCGGCGCATCCACCGTGGATACGGTGGGTGAATATCACGAGATCGTGACCGGGGCCGAGAAGGACGACACGCCCGCCCATCTGCACGGCATCTATGGGCTGGGGCCGCGCGTACCGATATACGTACTGTCGCCCTGGACCCGCGGCGGCTGGGTCAATTCCGAAGTGTTCGACCACACCTCGGTACTGCGCTTCGTCGAGCGGCGCTTCGGCGTGGCGGAGACCAATATCTCGCCCTGGCGCCGGGCGGTGTGCGGCGACCTGACGTCGATTTTCGATTTCGCCACGCCCAACCATGCCGATCTGCTGCGCGAGCTGCCGGCCACGGCCGAGCGCGCGACCCGGGCCGCGGCACTACCCGGCACGGTGACACCGCCCGCGCCCGAACGCCCGGCGCTGGCGCGCCAGCAACCGGGCACGCGGCCATCGCGTGCCCTGCCCTATGCCCTGGCCCTGCAGTCGCGCACCGACCGCGACGGCGTCACGCTGCGGTTTGACAATACCGGCACGGCCGGCGCGGTGTTCCATGTCTACAACCGCCTGCGCCTGGAAGACGGGCCCCGCCGCTACACCGTCGAGGCAGGCAAGCAGCTGGAAGACACCTGGCCCGTGACGCGCAACGAAGCGCAGTACGACCTCTGGGTGCTGGGGCCAAACGGCTTTCACCGCCACGTGGCGGGCCTGTGGCGGCCGGACGCCGCCTTGGAGGCCGAGGCGGCCCGCGAGCCGGCCGGCCCGCGGCTACGCGTGACCGTGCGCAACGCCGGCGCCCAGGCCCGCGTGTTCCGCATCCAAACCAACGCCTACGCGTATCCGGCGCAGCCCGACGTCACATTGCCGCCCGGCGCCCAGGCTACTTTCACCTGGGACCTGGCGCCCAGCGGCGGCTGGTACGATTTCAGCGTGCATGCCGGCGACGAACCCGGCTTCGTGCGGCGCATGGCCGGCCGCATCGAAACCGGCGCGCCCTCCACTTCGGACCCCGCGATGGGGCAGGAACTCATTGTGCAATGGACACCGACCGCATGAAACCGCCCCCTCCCTATGAAAACGCCGTGACTTTCCAGTTCGGCGACTCGCCTGAACTGGCGGACGAACTGCTGGCGTTGGTGCTGTCAGGCGCCAAGACGGCAACCTGCGGGGCGCTGCGTGATTTCACCGAGCAGGAACCGGTCCCCGAAGCCGGCCGGCGCGACGTGGTGCTCGATGGCCGCGGCCGCCCGGCCTGCGCCATCGAGACGCTCAGCGTGGTGATCCAGCGCTTTGACCAGGTCGAGGAGGCTTTCGCGGTGGCCGAGGGCGAAGGTCCGTACGAGGTCTGGCGGTCGGAACACATCGCGTATTTCGACCGCAACGGCGGCTATGCGCCCGACATGATGCTGGTGTGCGAACGCTTCCGCGTGGTTGAGGTGTTCGAGCGCGGGACGGACTGAACGCCCGTCCCGCCAGGTGGCCGGGGCGCCGTCAGGCGGCTTCTTCGGCCGCGGCCTTGCCCAGGCCCAGGTAGCTTTCGATGACCTTGGGGTCGCCGGCCAGTTCGCGCGCCGGGCCGTGCAGAATGACCTCGCCGGTTTCCAGCACGTAGCCGTAGTCCGCCACCTGCAGCGCCGCGCGGGCATTCTGCTCGACCAGCAGGATCGCCACGCCGGTCTCGCGCAGCCGCGCGATGATGTGGAAGATCTCGCGCACGATGCGCGGCGCCAACCCCAGGCTGGGCTCGTCCAGCATCAGCAAGGTAGGCTTGGCCATCAGCGCGCGCCCGACTGCCAGCATCTGGCGTTCGCCGCCCGACAACGTGCCGGCCTGCTGGGCACGGCGCTCGCGCAACCGCGGAAACAGGTCGAAGACCTCGTTCAGCGTGTCGCGCCAGCCGCTTTCGCGGGCGCGGTAGCGGCGAAAGCCCCCCAGCAGCAGATTGTCTTCGACCGACATCGTGCCGAACAGCTCGCGGCGTTCCGGCACCAGCGACATGCCCGCGGCGACGCGACGCTCGACCTGCCAGCCGGACACGTCGGTGCCCGCGTACTGCACGGTACCCGCCGCATGACCGGTCTGGGGCAAGGAGCCCATCACGGCGTTCAGCATGGTGGACTTGCCGGCGCCGTTGGCGCCGATGACAGTAACGATGCTGCCGGCCGGCACGGTCAGGGTGGCGCCGGCCAGCGCGCCGACCTTGCCGTAGCGTGCCGACAGGTTGCTGACCTCAAGGACGGGTTTGGATGCGGTCATTGCACACCTCCCGCGGTCACGGGCTTGGCCTGGTCGGCTTCGGGCAGGTCGTCGTCGATGCCGCCCAGATAGGCTTCCAGCACCGCCGGGTTCTGCTGCACCTCGGCCGGCACGCCTTCGGCCAGCTTGGTGCCGAAATCCATCACCACCAGGTGGTTGGTCAGGCGCATCACAAAATCCATGTCGTGTTCCACCAGCAAAATGCTCATGCCTTCGGCGCGCAGCTGTTCCAGCACACGGGCCAGGTCCTGCTTTTCCTTGTAGCGCAGGCCAGCGGCCGGCTCGTCCAGCAACAGCAGCACCGGATCGCTGGCCAGGGCCCGCGCGATTTCCAGGATGCGCTGCTGGCCCAGGGCCAGGTTGCCCGCCTGTTCGTACAGGTATTCGCCCAGGCCGACGCGCTTGATCTGCTCGGCCGCTTCGTGCAGCAGCTGCGCCTCGCGGGAACGGTCTGCGTGCAGGGCGCCCGCCCAGACGCCGACGTCCGAGCGCAGGTGCGCGCCCAGCGCCACGTTTTCCAGCACCGTCATGCCCGGCAGCAGTTGCACGTGCTGGAAGGTGCGGCCGACGCCCAGCTTGGCGATCTCGCGCGCCGAACGGTTGTCGATGCGCTCGCCCATGAAGGTGACTTTGCCGCGCGTGACCGGCAGCACGCCGCTGATCAGGTTGAAGGTCGTGCTCTTGCCGGCGCCGTTGGGGCCGATCAGGCCCATGATCTCGCCCGAGCGGACCTTGAAAGTGATGTCGTTGACGGCAACCAGCCCGCCGAATTCCTTGCGGATGGCGTCCACCTCCAGCACCACCTGCCCCGCCTGGGGCCGCTGGCGCAACGGCAGGGCCGGCGCCGGCGCGGGCGGTGCCAGGTTGCGGCGCGAGCCGTCGGTACGCGTCAGGCTGCCCCACCATCCGGCCAGGATGGGCCACAGGCCATTGCGGGCGTATTGCAGCATCAGGATCAGCAACACGCCGAAGACGATCATCTCGAAATTGGCGTTGGTGTCCAGCAGCTTGGGCAACAGGTTCTGCAGCTGGTCTTTCAGCACCAGGATGACGCTGGAGCCCAGCAAGGCGCCCCACACGTAGCCCGCGCCGCCCACCACCGCCATGAACAGGTATTCGATGCCGTAGTTGATGCCGAACGGGCTGGGACTGACCGCGCGCTGCATGTGGGCATAGAGCCAGCCCGATACGCACGCCAGCAAGGCGGCCCAGACGAAGATCACGACCTTGTACGCGGCCGTGTTCACGCCCATCGACTCGGCCATGCCCGCGCCGCTCTTGAGCGCGCGGATGGCGCGGCCCGGACGCGAATTCAACAGGTTGCGGGTCGCCCACAGCGCCAGCAGCACGAACACCCAGATCAGGTAATAGATGTGGCGGCCGCTGGCCAGCGACATGCCGAACAGGCTGATGGGCTCGATGCCGGCGATGCCGTCATGCTTGCCCAGCGCGTCCAGGTTGCCGAACAGGAAGAACAGGGACAGGCCCCAGGCAATCGTGCCCAGCGGCAGGTAGTGGCCGGACAGACGCAGCGTGATCGCGCCCAGCAGGTAAGCCACCACGGCCGTCAGGATCAGGCCGGCGGGCAGCGCCAGCCAGGGCGACACGTCGTACTGCGTGGTCAGGTAGGCGGTGGTGTAGGCGCCCAGGCCGACGAACGCGGCCTGGCCGAAGGACGTCAATCCGCCCACGCCGGTCAGCAGCACCAGGCCCAGCACGACCAGGCTGGCCAGGCCGATGTAGTTCAGTTGCGTCACCCAGAACTCGGGCGTGACCGGCAGCAGCGGCAAGCCGGCCAGGACCAAGATGAAAACGGCAAGCAAAATGCGGTTCATGACGTTTATTCCTCTTCGTCCACGTGATGGGTGCTGAACGAACGCCAGACCAGAACCGGGATAATCAAGGTGAAGACGATCACTTCCTTGTAGGCGCTGGCCCAGAAGGACGAGAACGATTCCAGCACACCCACCAGCAGCGAGCCGGCGGCCGCCACGGGGTAGCTGGCCAGGCCGCCGATGATGGCGCCCACGAAGCCCTTCAGGCCGATCAGGAAGCCCGTGTCGTAGTAGACGGTGGTGATGGGCGCGATCAGCATGCCGGACATGGCGCCGATCGCCACCGCCAGCGTGAACGTCAGGCTGCCGGACATGCTGGTGCTGATGCCTACCAGGCGGGCGCCGCGGCGATTGACCGCCGTGGCGCGCAAGGCGCGGCCATACAGCGTCTTGCCGAAGAACAGCCACAGCGCAATGATCAAGAGCGCGCAGGTCGCGACCACGAACAGGCTCTGCGCCGACCACGTCATGAAGCCCAGGTCGACCTGGCCGCTCACGAACGCCGGCGTGCGCCAGCCTTCGGCGCCGAAGAACACCAGGGCCAGGCCGGTCAGCGCGAAGTGCACGGCCACCGACACGATCAGCAGCACCAGCACGGTGGCTTCAGCCAGCGGCTGGTAGACGATGCGATAGACCATCGGCCCCATCGGGATCACCAGCAGCAGCGTCAGCAGCATGTTCAGCCACAGCGAATTGCCGGCGGCGGTATAGGTGACGGTCAGCCACAGCAGCGCGAGCGGCAGGACGACACAGGTCAGGACGGCGCGCAGCAAGCCGGCCGCGTTGCGGGTGCGCAGCGCGCGCAGCAGTTCCAGGACCAGGCAGACCGCGCCCAGCAGCGGCAGCAGGTAGGCGGTGCCGGGCACCTTGCCATCGACCAGCATCGCCAGCGTCAGGGCGCCAAACGCCACGAACTCGCCCTGGGGAATGAAAATGACGCGCGTAACGGCGAATACCAGCACCAGAGCCATGCCCAACAGGGCATAGATAGCGCCGTTGACGACACCGTCTTGCAGCAGGATCAGCGCAATTGAGGAATCCATCTAACAACCTATTTAGTTCTTGGTGCTCCGGCCGCGCCCGGGACACTTGATACGACGCACCGGCCGCAGAGGCCGGTGCGAAGCCTGGGGCCTGACAGGCCCTCGCTCGGACGCCCTGGCGGGCGCCCGTGGATCGGGCAATCCGGGGGGATTACAGGCCGGGCTGGTAGACCCACTTGCCGCCTTCGACCTTGACGATGACGCGCGAACGCTCGTCAAAGCCGGCGTGGTCGGTGGGCGACATGTTGAACACGCCTTGCGAAGCCGCCAGGTCCTTGACGTTTTCCAGGGCGTCGCGCATGGCGGCGCGGAATTCCGGCGTGCCCGGTTTGGCGCCGGTCTTCAGGGCCACCGGCAACGCGGCCACGACCAGTTGGCCGGCATCCCACATGTGGCCGCCGAAGGTGTTGGTCGAACCGGCGCCGTTGGCCTTCTCGTAGGTTTCCACGTACGCCAGGGCCGACTTCTTGACCGGGTTGCTGTCGGGCAGTTGGGCCGCGACCAGCAGCGGGCCGGCCGGCAGGTACATGCCATCGCAGTCCTTGCCGCAGACACGCAGCACGTCGTTGTTGGCGGCGCCGTGGGTCTGGTAGATGGTGCCGCCGTAGTTGCGGGCCTTCAGTTCCTTTTGCGGCAACGCCGAGGGGGTGCCGGCGCCAGCGATCAGGATGGCGTCCGGCTTGGCGCCGACCAGCTTGAGCACCTGGCCCGTCACGCTGGTGTCGGTGCGGCTGTATTTTTCGATGGCAACGATCTCGATGCCCTTGGCCTTGGCGGCCTTTTGCATCACGTCCAGCCAACCATCGCCGTAGGCGTCGGCAAAGCCGATGAAGCCCAGCGTCTTGACCTTGGACTTGGCCATGGCGTCAGCCAGCGCGCCGGCCATCAGGGCGTCGTTCTGCGGGGTCTTGAAGACCCAGCGGCGCTTGTCGTCCACGGGTTCGACGATCTTGGCGCTGGCGGCCACGCTGATCATCGGCACCTTGGCCTCGGCGGCCACGTCCACCATGGCCAGCGAGCCCGGCGTGACCGAGGTCCCGATCAGCACGTCGACCTTGTCGTCGGAGGCAAGTTTGCGCGAGTTCTTGACGGCTTGCGTCGTGTCGGTGGCGTCGTCCAGGACGATCCACTCGATCTTCTGACCGGCCACTTCCTTGGGCAGCAGCGCGACGGTGTTGCGCTCGGGGATGCCCAGCGAAGCGGCGGGGCCGGTGCTGGATACCGTGACGCCCACCTTGACCTGGGCGCTGGCGAGCAGCGGCAGGGTCAGGGCAACAGCGGCGGCAGCCGCGGTCAAGCCGAAGTGCTTGCGCATATTTTGTCTCCTGTGGTGGCTCTTATGTGCCTCGGTCGAGGCGAAGCGAGCCTAGTTAAAGTTATACAGAAAAAATTATTATAGGATTAAAACCGTATCAAATGACTTCGCTCAAGTACGGTAAATCCCTGACGTGCTACGGCAACCGTGGATTAGCAAACGCATTTGTTAATGGCGAACTTGTACTTGAAAGGCCAGCGGGCGTCAGTTGGGGGATTCCCTTGTGCGGAGCCGCAAGCACCTAACGGCCCAGCATCGGCCAGACCCGCTCGACCCGCGCCGCCACCCACGCGGCCAGCACCGCCTTGAGCAGATCGCCCGGCACAAACACCGCGACGGCCATGGCCGCCTTGGCGAGCCCCATCTTTGTGACGGCCGCCAGCCACGGCACACCGAACAGGTAGACCACCACAATGCCGCCGATGACGCAGGCGGCCAGGTAGCCAGCCAAGGCCGCCCAAAAGCGCGTCGCGCGGCCCGTCAGGCGCCGCGCCAGCAAGCCCGTCACCCAGGCCCCCGCGACCAGTCCCACCAGGAAGCCGCCCGTCGGGCCGAAAAACGCGCCCAGGCCGCCGCGGCCGCCCGGCAGCACCGGCAGGCCGATGGCCGCCAGCACCAGATACAGCAGGCAGGCCAAGGCGCCGCGGCTCGGCCCCAGCATGGCGCCAGCCAGCATGGCGCCCAAAGTCTGCAGCGTGATCGGCACCGGAATGCCTGGCAGCGGGATTGGTGGAATCAGGCTCAGCACGACGATCAGCGCGGCGAACAGCGCCACCAGCACGGTATTGTTGGATTTCATGGCAAGGCCTTTTCGATATCGAGAGCGAAAGATCAGGGACTGCGGGCGTCGATGGCCTCGGCCACTTCCTGGGCCCGCTTCAGGGTCAGCACCACCAAAGGCACGATCAGCGCGACGGGATTGGCGCCCAGGCCGCGCGCCGCCTGCGCCTCGCGGATCTCCTGAAAGTTCCGCCATATCTCCGGCACGAAGCGCAAGGCCAGCGCCAGGGCCAGGGCGACCTTGCCCGCGTCGACCAGCCCGATGCGCTGCAGCGGCATCAGCGCACGCTCGCACACGGCAATCAGATCAGACGTGCGCGTCGACAGCGTCACCGCCAGCGCCAGGCCCACCATGGCCGCGATCCGCAGCAACACCGTCAGCGCTTCCAGCCAGCCCTGAAAGACACCCGTGAACAGGCCCACTGCCAGCAGCACCCAGATCAGCCCCCGCACCTGGCGCCAGACGCCGGCGGGCGACGTACCCGCGCTGCGCAGCAGCAGTGCCGCCGCCAGGCAGACCAGGGCCAGCCCCCGCGGATCGTGCAGCAGAAACAAGCCGGCGCCGGCCACGGCCAGCGCCAACAGCTTGAGCCAGGCTGGCAACCGGTGCAGCGCCGAATTGCCGGGAATATAAAGGGGCTCGATCACGCGCAGTGATTCCGATACCAACGCAGTGCGGCCGCGGGCTGGTCGTCGGCGGCGATAGCGCCATCCCGCACCACCACCACGCGCTCGAAGTCTTCCAGCAGGTCCAGGTCATGGCTGACCACGATGGCATCCTGCGGCAACGCCGCGATGGCGTCGCGCACCCGGTTGCGATTGCGCAGGTCCAGCTGGGTGGTAGGTTCGTCGAACACCACCAGCGCCGGCCGCATGACCAGCACCGCGGCCAAGGCCACCAGTTGGCGCTCGCCGCCGGACAGGGTGTGGCTAGTGCGGTCCGCCAGGTGCGCCACGCCCAGGGCGGCCAATTGGGCATCGATGCGGGCTTCGCGCTGGCCGCGATCGGGCTCCAGGTGTTTCAGCCCGAATGCCAGGTCTTCGCGCACGATGGGAAAGACAATCTGGTTTTCGGGGTTCTGGAACACGAATCCGACCTGCCGCCGCACGGCTTTCAGGTCCCGCCGGGTATCCAGCCCCTCGACCCGCACGCTGCCCGAGGTGGGCAGCACCAGCCCGTTGACCAGGCGCGCCAGCGTGCTCTTGCCGGCCCCATTCGGACCGACGATACCGACCCGGCGGCCGGCCAGCTCAAGGCTCACCCCGCGCAACACTTCCGCCTGGGGCGTCGATACAATCGCCTGGTCAAACTCGATTAACATGGGGCGGGATTATGCCCGAACCATTTCGGGCATCGGGACTCCAAGAGCTGATATGGACAAAGTACGCAAAACCGACGCCGAATGGCGGGCCCAGCTGTCCCCGGAAGAATACGTCGTCACCCGCGAAAAGGGTACCGAACGCGCATTCACCGGGCGCTACTGGAATACCTTTACCCCGGGCATCTACCGCTGCGTGGGCTGTGGCACCGCACTGTTCGCGTCCGATACCAAATTCGACGCGGGCTGCGGCTGGCCCAGCTATTTCCAGGCGCTGGACCCGGAACTGGTGCGCGAAGAGCGCGATACCACCCATGGCATGGTGCGCACCGAAGTGCTGTGCAATGTCTGTGACTCGCACCTGGGCCACGTCTTCCCCGACGGCCCCGAGCCCACCGGCCTGCGCTATTGCATCAACTCCCTGTCGATGACGTTCGAACCCATAGAAGAATGAAGAAGTTCCTGTTCGACCTCTTTCCGCTGTTCCTGTTCTTCCTGGCCTACCGGTTCACGGACATCTTCATCGCGACCGGCGTGGCCATGGCGGCGGCGGTCCTGCAGATCGTCTGGCTCAAGGTCACCGGCCGCGCCACCGAAGCCATGCACTGGATCAACCTGACGGTGATCCTGGTGTTTGGCGGCGCCACCATCTGGCTGCATAGCGATGTTTTCATCAAATGGAAGCCCACGGTGCTGTACTGGCTGTTCGGCGGCGCGCTGGTCTTTGCCCGCCTGCTGTTCGGCCGCAACCTGATCCGCCGCCTGATGGAAAAGCAGATCCAGTTGCCGGACGCCGCCTGGGAAAAGCTCAACCTCGTGTGGGCCGCATTCTTCCTGGTGGCGGGCGCCCTCAATCTGTACGTGGCGTTTTCGGGTCACTTCACCGAATCCCAGTGGGTCAGCTTCAAGGCCTTCGGCCTGATGGGCCTGATGGTCGTGTTCGTCATCGGCCAGTCGATCTGGCTGGGCAAGCATATCCAGACCGAAGACAATGCCGCCCCGGGCTCGGCCCCGCCCAAGCCCTAGCGCCGCCTGGCCGGGCCCTTGCGCCCGGCCCGCCTCCCTCCCCATGGCGCGCCCCGGCGCGCCGGAACTTTACGATTGGCGACATGTCAGAAACCACCGACCGCATCACCCTGATCCGGGAGCGCCTGGCCGCCCTGGAACCGGTTTCCCTGGATATTCAAGACGAATCCTATTTACATGCCGGCCACGAAGGCAGTAAAAACGGCGCCGGCCATTACCGTGTGCACATCGTAGCGTCTTGCTTTGCGGGGCTCTCCGCCGTGGCGCGGCATCGGCTGGTGTATCATCATTTGCAAGATTTGATCCCCTATCCGATTCATGCGCTTGCGCTAGACGCCCAGGCTCCCAAATAGTTAGTAAAAGGATATTCATGAAACGCATCGTCATGCTGGCCGCCGCCTGCGTCATCGCTGTGCCCGCTTTCGCTCAGAACGTGGCTACCGTCAATGGCAAGGCCATTCCGCAAAAGAGCCTGGATCAATTCGTCAAGCTCCTGGTCAGCCAAGGCGCCACCGATTCGCCCCAGCTGCGCGAACAGGTCAAGCAGGAAATGATCAACCGTCAGGTCTTCGTGCAAGCCGCCGAAACCAACGGCATCGCCAAGCAAGCCGACGTCCAGACCGAAATCGAACTGGCCCGCCAAGGCATCCTGGTTCGCGCCCTGATGGCCGACTACCTGGCCAAGCACCCGGTGTCGGATGCCAAGGTCACGGCTGAATACGACAAGATCAAGAAAGAACAGGCCGGCAAGATGGAATACAAGGTCCGTCACATCCTGGTCGAAGACGAAAAGACCGCCAACGACCTGCTGGCCCAGTTGAAGAGCAACAAGGGCAAGTTCGACGACCTGGCCAAGAAGAACTCGAAGGATCCCGGCAGCGCCGAAAAGGGTGGCGATCTGGGTTGGGCGCCCCCGACCAACTACGTCCAGCCGTTCGCGCAAGCCGTGACGCAGCTGAAGAAGGGCCAACTGGTCGACAAGCCGGTTCAGACCCAGTTCGGCTGGCACATCATCATGGTTGACGACACCCGCCCGGTGGAATTCCCGCCGCTGGACCAAGTGCGTCCGCAACTGGAAGAAATGCTGCGCCAGCAAACCCTGGCCGACTACCAGAAGGAACTGCGCGAAAAGGCCAAGATTCAATAAGCCTGCCGCCTCCCCGAAAAACTGCCCGCAAATTTGCGGGCAGTTTTTTTTGCGCGGTAGTACCTGCCCAGGCGTCATCCAGGAGGGGGCCTTTTCCGGGGGCCAGGCGCGTGGCCCGCCTGGATCACGTCGGCAGATCGCCTGTGCCCTGACGCGCACCACCCTGCTGCCCGTCGCATCCATGAAAACGGGCTGCGCTCCGGTGAGGAGGCAGCCCGTCAGACTCACTGCGGTGGCACGGGCCGGGGGGGGGTAGCCCCGCCAGCCGTGCCAGGGGCGCCCTAGGACTCGCCCAGCAACGCCTTGAGCGCATCTTCGTCCAGCACCGTCACGCCCAGCTCCTGGGCCTTGGTGAGCTTGCTGCCGGCGTCTTCGCCGGCCACCAGATAGGCGGTTTTCTTGGACACCGAGCCGCTGACCTTGCCACCGGCCGCCTGGATGCGCATCGAGGCCTCTTCGCGCGTCCAGTTGGGCAGCGTGCCGGTCAGGACGAAGGTCTTGCCCGCCAGCGTGGTGTCTTGCGGCACGGCTTCGGCCACGGGCTGCACGCCCTGGGCCTTGAGCTGGTCGATCACGTCGCGGTTGTGTTGCTCGGCAAAGAAACGGCGAATCGAGCCGGCCACGACCGGGCCGACATCGGGCACGGAAGACAGGGCGTCTTCGTCGGCGTCCATGATGGCCTCGATGCTGCCGAAATGCCGGGCTACGTCGCGCGCGGTGGTTTCGCCCACATGGCGTATGCCCAGGGCGAACAGCACCCGCCCCAACGCCGGGGCGCGGGCCTTGTCGATGGCTTCGACGAGGTTGTCGGCCGACTTCTGGCCCATGCGGTCCAACCCCACCAATTCCAGCGGGCGCAGGCTGAACAGGTCGGCCAGTGACTTGACCCGGCCGCTGTCCACCAGTTGCTCGACCAGCTTTTCGCCCAGGCCTTCGATGTCCAACGCCTTGCGGCTGGCAGCGTGCCACAGCGTCTGCTTGCGCTGGGCCGCGCAGAACAGGCCGCCGGTGCAGCGGGCAATGGTTTCGTCTTCCAGGCGTTCGATCGCCGATCCGCAGACCGGGCATTCCTTGGGCATGACGAATTCGCGCGCATCGGCGGGCCGCTTCTCGAGCACGGCGCTGACGACTTCGGGAATCACGTCGCCGGCACGCCGCACGATGACCGTGTCGCCGATGCGTACATCCTTACGGCGGATCTCGTCTTCGTTGTGCAGCGTGGCATTGGTGACGGTGACGCCCCCGACGAACACCGGCTTGAGCCGGGCAACCGGCGTGATGGCGCCGGTGCGGCCGACCTGCACCTCGATGTCCAGCAGTGTCGTGGTGGCCTCTTCGGCGGGGAACTTGTGTGCCAGCGCGAAGCGCGGCGCGCGCGCCACGAAACCCAGCAGTTTCTGGGCCGGCAACGAGTCCACCTTGTAGACCACGCCGTCGATGTCGTAGGGCAGGGACGCGCGCAACGCGCCGACCTTGGCATAGAAGGCCATCAGGCCCTCGGCGCCGGTCGCGCGCAGGTTGTGCTTGACGTTGACGGGCAGGCCCAGCGACGCGAGCCAGTCCAGCATGGCGCCATGGGACTTCTCGGGCAGGGGTGACGCCTCGGCGGCGCCGGCCGGCGCCTCGTCAAACAAGCCGCTCTGCCCGCCGGGCAGGCCCTGCACCTCGCCCCAGCCGTAGGCAAAAAAGCGCAGCGGCCGCTTGGCGGTGATGCGTGGATCCAGCTGCCGCAGGCTGCCCGCGGCCGCGTTGCGCGGATTGACGAACACTTTCTCGTCGCGCTTGGCCTGGGCCGCGTTCAACTTTTCGAAATCGGCGCGGTTCATCAGGACTTCCCCGCGCACTTCCAGCACCCGGGGCGCCGGGCCCGTCAATTGCAGTGGGATCGCCTTGATCGTGCGGATATTGGACGTGACGTCTTCGCCCGTCTGGCCATCGCCACGGGTGGCGGCCTGGACCAGGCGGCCGTCCTCGTAGCGCAGGCTGATCGCCAGGCCGTCCAGCTTCAGTTCACAGAAGTATTCGGTTTGCTGCGCCGGGCCCAGCAGGCCCGCGCCGCGCAGCGTATCGGTGACGCGGCGGTCGAACGCCGTCACGTCTTCTTCGTCAAAGGCGTTACCCAGCGACAGCATGGGCACGGCATGGCGCACGCTGCCAAACGCCGACACCGGCGCCGCGCCCACGCGCTGCGTCGGCGATTCGGGCGTGACCAGCTCGGGGTGCGCGGCTTCCAGGTCCTGCAGCTCGCGCATCAGGCGGTCGTAATCGGCATCCGAGATCGACGGATCGTCGTAGACGTAGTAGCGGACGTTATGCTGTTCGATTTCCGCGCGCAGGCGTGCCGCGGTTTCCGCCGCAGGGGTCCCTCCGGCCTGGCTCATTACGCAAACACCCGTTGAGCGCGCTCGCTGCCGGCCGGCAAGCCGGCTTGTTCAAGCTGGCCGAACAGCACTTGCAGCCGTTCGTCGATGACGCTTTCAGAGCCGTCGGCCAGGGGCTTGCCTTGGTCGTCGACCAGATCCGCGCGCAGGCGGGCGGCCAGTTCGCGGCCCACATCCACCATGCGACCGAAGGCCCGGCTGTCTGCCGGGCTGCACGGCACGTCCAGCAACAGGTACAGGCGTTCGATGCCGCCCATGCCAGCGTCGAAAGCGGCGCCATCGGCGCGCGCCAGCGTGAAGCGGGCCACGCCGTTCTCGGCCGGCCAGGCCAGGCGGTTGCCGTCCGCCACGAAGCCGACGTCGCGGGCCACGTTAAGGACTTCGGCGGCGGGCTGGGCCGCGCCCAGCAGCAGCGTCAAGCCGACCTGGGTGTCCAGCGCGGCGCAGGTGTCATCCAGGCGAGCGGCCTGTTCCAGCACAGCCTGCTGGTCGGGGCCTTCGATCAGGGCGTCAAAGCGTTCGGCCATGTCCTGGGCACGGGCCCAGGCCTGCGACCATTCGATGGCGGTCAGCGGGCCGCTGCGGTTGGCCAGCAGCACGGCCAGTTGCATCGAAGCGTACGACTCGCCCGCATGCACGCGCGCGCGGTGACGGCGCTGGTCGGTTTCGGCGAACACGCGCATGGGCTTGCGGCCGACGTGGCGCAGGCTTTGCATGTAGGGCAGCAGGTCGGCGCCGCGCACCGGTTCGGCAAAGTTGATTTCGATGACCACTTCGCAGGCCGGATCCGGCTCTTCGGCGTCGTCGGCATCGCTGCCCGGATCGACCGGTTTGGGTTGCTCGGGGTGCGCCTTGGGCGCATCGCCCATGCCCGGCTCTCGGCGCACGGCCGCGCCGCCCGCGGCGGCGCCTGCGGCCGCAGCGGCTCCCGCGCCCAGCAGGGGATCCTGCTCGGAGGTGGGAAAATGGCTTTGCATCTTGCGGCGGACGCGGCGGTCTTGCCACCAGTTAAAGCCCAGCACCAGCAGTATCAGCAAGACGCCCAGGGCAATCAGCCCGATCTGCAAATCACTCATGTGTAAATCCCGCGCCATGAAGCCGGCGCCATTCTGAATATTGGGTTTATGCCGCTTCGGAGGCCATCATCTGGACGGCCGAATCTATATCTACCGCAACGATACGCGAAACCCCCTGCTCTTGCATGGTGACGCCGATCAGTTGCTTGGCCATCTGCATCGCGATCTTGTTGTGCGAGATGAACAGGAACTGGGTCTGCTCGCTCATGTTGGCGACCAGGTTGGCGTAGCGCTCGGTGTTGGCGTCGTCCAGCGGCGCGTCCACTTCGTCCAGCAGGCAGAACGGCGCGGGGTTCAGTTTGAACAGCGCGAACACCAGCGCGGTCGCGGTCAGCGCCTTTTCGCCCCCTGACAGCAGGTGGATGGTGCTGTTGCGCTTGCCCGGGGGCTGCGCCATCACCTGCACGCCAGCGTCCAGGATTTCCTCGCCGGTCATGGTCAGCTTGGCTTCGCCCCCGCCAAACAGCTTGGGGAAGAGCTCGCCGAAGTGGCCGTTGACCACGTTGAAGGTCTCTTGCAGCAGCTCGCGGGTTTCCCGGTCGATCTTGCGGATCGCGTCTTCGAGGGTCTCGATGGCGGTCATCAGGTCCTGGTGCTGGGCATCCAGGAAACCCTTGCGCTCGCGCGAGGTGTTCAGTTCGTCCAGCGCGGCCAGGTTGACCGAGCCCAGAGATTCGATCTGGCGCGAAATCCGTGTGACTTCCGATTGCAGCCAGCTTGCGCGGCGCCATTCGTCGGGCTGGTTGGCCAGGTCCTGGGCCAGGGCCTCGCGGTCGACTTCGCGGGCATTGAGCTGTTCGGTGAATTGCTCTTCGGCCAGGCGCGCGGCCTGCTCCTGCAGCTGCAATTCGGTGATGCGGGCGCGGCGCGGCTCGAGCGTGCGCTCTTGCTGCATGCGGTCTTCGTCGGCGCCGCGCAGCAGCGCCGACAGATTTTCCATTTCCTGGCGCGCGCGCGACAGCGCGTCTTCGCGCTCGGCGCGTAATTCCAGGGCGTCCTGCAGGCCGGCCTGCGATGCCGAGGCATCCAGGTCCACCAGATCGGCCTGCAGTTGTTCGAGCTCGACACTGGCGCGCTGGCTCTGGTCGGCCGCCAATTGCTGGTTGCGCTGCAGGTCGGTGATGCGGACCTGGATGCTGCGCTCGGCAAATTCGGCTTCCTGGGCGGCGCGTTCGAGTTCGCGCAGGCGCGTGCGCGCGGCCTCGGCCTGGGCGGCCAGGGTTTCGCCATCCATTTCAGCGTCGGCGAACCTGGATTGGTGCTCGGCCAGTTCCTCGTCCAAGGTCTCGAAGCGGGCTTCGGCCTCTTCGCGGGTGGCGCGCAGGTCTTCTTCGTTGGCGGAGATTTCTTCCAGGTCCTGGCGCAGGCGCGAGGCGCGCTCGCCGGACTGCTCGGCCTGCTGTTGCAGGCGCGAGTGTTCAAGCTGGATGTCATGCACCCGGCGGGTCACTTCGGCCACGCGCTGGCGCGCCGGCGCGATGGCCTGGCTGACCTGCTGCCAGGCGGCTTCGGCGCGGGCGACCGCGGCGCGAGCCTGGTCGGTGATCAACTGCTGCGCCTTGATCTCGCGCTGGAGGTTTTCGATTTCCTGCTGGCGCGCCAGCAGGCCGGCCTGTTCGGAATCCGGCGCGTAGAAACGCACGCTGTGCGCATCGACCAGATGGCCGGCCTTGACCACGCAGGCCGAACCGGCTGGCAAGGTGGCGCGCAAGGACAGCGCCTGGGTCAGATCGGTGGCGGTGTAGATGCCGCCCAGCCATTCGTTGAGCAGCGTGCGCAGGTCGGGATCGGTAATGCGCAGCAGGCTGGCCAGCGACGTCATGCCCGCCGGCGCGGCCGGGGCCGGTGCGGCGGGCGGCAACTGGTAGAAGGCCAGGCGGGCGGGCGGAGCGTCCTCGGAGAAGGCACGCGCCCAATCCAGGTTGCGCACTTCCAGCGAAGCCATGCGTTCGCGCAGAGCCGCTTCCAGGGCCGTTTCCCAGCCCGGCTCCACGTGCAGCTTCTGCCACAGGCGCGCCAGGCCGGCCAGCTCATGCTTGGCCAGCCAGGGTTCCAGGGCACCCTGCTTCTGCACGTCTTCCTGCAGCTTCACCAGCGCGGACAGGCGGGCTTCCAGGCGCGCGAGGTTCTGCGCGTCGGTCTGGGCGGCCGCCTGGGCGCGGCTGCGCTCGGCGTCGGCTTCGGGCACCCGGCTTTCCAGGGTCGCCAGTTCTTGCTGGGCCTCTTCCAGCTGGTCTTCGCCCGCCACGCGATCGCCGGCCAGTTGTTCCAGGCGCACCGGGTCGGGGCTGTGCAATTCGCGCAGTTCCTGTTGCAGGCGCTCGCGGCGCTGCTCCAGGGTCTGCATCTGGCGGTCGGCGTCGCGCTGGGTCTGCGCCACCAGGGCCAGGTTCTGTTCCACCCGGGCCAGGGCGGCGCGCATCTCGTCGCGGCCGGAGGCGGCTTCGCGGACCCGCTGCTCGACCGCCGGCAAGGCCGCCTGGGCCTCTTCGGCGGTGGCACGGGCCTCTTCGGTACGGGCGGCGCCGGCGGCCAGATCGTCTTCGGCCTGCGCGATCTGCTCGGTGCAGTGCTCGCGCTGGGTGGTCCATTCGGCGATCTGCTGCTGCAGCTGGTCGCGGCGCGCCTGCAGGCGGTTGCGGGAATCCACGACGTGGCGGATCTCGGCCTCGAGGCGGCTGACCTGGGCATTGGCC
>NZ_JAELTJ010001139.1 GCF_016428805.1 Achromobacter sp. ASV32 | reverse complement strand
CCCCCCCCCCCCCCCCCCCCCCCCCCCCCCCCCCCCCCCCCCCCCCCCCCCCCCCCTCTCCACGCCCAAGCCCCCACCCGCGCTCGGTTATTTGGTCTCGTGGGCTCGGAGATGTGTATAAGAGACAGAGCTCGAGGTGTGTGTGTGTGTGCGGGCCTGTCATGGGCTGGAACGGCGAGAGCAAGGCCGTGGCTGCAGGTCGCCTGACGTCATGGCGACCAATGGTCTGCGGCGCAGGCGGTGGCTTGTCTCTGTCTCTTATACACATCTGACGCTGCCGACGACGATGCGGTTGTGTTGATGTGGGGGGGGGGGGGGTGAGGGAGAGGGGGGGGGGGGGGGGGGGGGGGGGGGGGGGGGGGGGGGGGGGGGGGGGGGG
>NZ_JAELTJ010001138.1 GCF_016428805.1 Achromobacter sp. ASV32 | reverse complement strand
CCCCCCCCCCCCCCCCCCCCCCCCCCCCCCACCCCCCCCCCCCCCCCCCTTTTTTTAATTACTCGGCGACCCCCGAGATCTACACAACCGCATCGTCGTCGGCAGCGTCAGATGTGTATAAGAGACAGATACCATAACGATCCCGCTCCTTTCGCCGGAAGAGTTCTATGCCGACGCGCTGGCCGCAGCAAGAGACTCGGAGACGGTGCGTGAGTTGGAACAGACACTCGAAAAGAAGCACAAGCAACGACCTGTCTCTTATACACATCTCCGAGCCCACGAGACCTAATAACCGATCTCGTATGCCGTCATAAGCGTGAAAAAGCGGGGGGGGGGGGGGGGGGGGGGGGGGGGGGGGGGGGGGGGGGGGGGGGGGGGG
>NZ_JAELTJ010001137.1 GCF_016428805.1 Achromobacter sp. ASV32 | reverse complement strand
AAGAAAAAGCACCTACTATATAACAGAAACCAGAACATACGGTCTCCTTTCTTGATGAAAAGACACTGTGTTATAATGAGTATGAAAAGAACAATACAATCACATAAACCAATTATAAATTGTATATAAATAAAAAAGACTAGTGTGCGGCTACACACTAGTCCACGTAACTTAGCAGATTGGATTGTTCATTTATCCTATTTGTTTCTTACAAACAAAACAACCCACATTCTATAAGCATAGGTGGGTTGTTATTTTTTGAGCTTGTCTATTAAAACGACGACGAACGTTAACAATGCAACGAGAAACAGTCCACCTTGCAGTAGCAACGCTATTTCACTCACGTATTATCACCCCCCTCCTACTCGGAGAAGTGATA
>NZ_JAELTJ010001136.1 GCF_016428805.1 Achromobacter sp. ASV32 | reverse complement strand
GGTGTCATCAGCGCACTTGAGTCAGGTATCGAGCCCAGTGTGCCATGCAACCGTTCGAGCTCGCGATCGGCAATTGCGTCTGGCATGACACTGGCGAGAAGCTCTCGCGCTCTACGCAGTTCGGGTACGTTATCATCGCCATCGCCAGCTTGGCCTGCGCCATTTGAGTTCATGGATTGGCCCATGATGGTATTCGGACGGCCGCGGCCGTACCCGGAGAGATAATTGAGCATTTCCTGCTGAGACTGCTTCTGAGCACTCAGCATCTTGGTCAGGGTCAGCACTTCATTGACCAGTAACCGATTTGTCTGGGTAACTTCAGAAAACAGCTCCTGCAGCTGCTGAACCTGCTGCTGGGTGGCGGTCAACTGCTCCGAGA
>NZ_JAELTJ010001135.1 GCF_016428805.1 Achromobacter sp. ASV32 | reverse complement strand
GGTTTGGTCTCCGGTAATAAAGGAAAAGGTACCGAATACCCAGCTTCATAGCCGTCACATCAGGGATATCGTATTGCTTTTGCCTTCCTTTGAACATGACTCGGAGCTTCCGTCTTAGGCACCAACTCTTGATCTGTTACATTTTACTTGTTGCACTGCTCCTCTTGACAAGTCTGCCGAACCGCCCAAGACACCGCTTCTGATACACCTGCCTGCTTTGAGAACGGCAGGGCCAATAACACAGTAGACACTTCCTCGTTCAATTGCCTCCCTGTAGATCCAACCCACCAGTAGTATGTCCTTGACCTGTGAAGCAGCACGCCCCAGTACATGAGCAGGAGCAGGGCCATTGAATCGCGCTCCTTGACTGCCAATAAGA
>NZ_JAELTJ010001134.1 GCF_016428805.1 Achromobacter sp. ASV32 | reverse complement strand
TCCTGGCTTTTATTGACTTGTCGAACATGTTGCTCGAAAACATGCCTTTCCTTGCCAGGGAAACTGAAATGCAAGTTGAGTTTTCACTGTGCGAATGTTGGTGAATCTGTATATTAGAGGTACTAGCTGGTTTGCAGCATGTCTTCAGACGCCAGATCACAAATGCTCAAAAGAGTAAAACACGGACTTTGGAAGGCGGCTGTTAAGGCTGCTTCAAAGGTTGCTCCGAATTTCCAACGCTTTATTTTACCAACCGGGGGTAGTCCGGTAGAGAGTAATTACACTAAGTAGCCAACATAGTGTACGTCCATATGTAGTTACGTAGACGGCACCGCAAGCTGACAAATGGGAATAGATATGGACGTAAGCTCCCCAAAGA
>NZ_JAELTJ010001133.1 GCF_016428805.1 Achromobacter sp. ASV32 | reverse complement strand
GTATATAATCTCAACTTGGTCGGGCCCTAACTCAGAGGCAAAACGATCTGAAAAACAAAACGTAGAGGGTCCATTTCGGGTTGTGAGAGTTTTTGGCGCAAGCTCGAGATCGGCTCGGCGACCCGAGTTGTCACATACAGCCTGGAAAGACCTGCCAACAGCGACACTAAAGCTGTCATCCTCTTCAATTAGTTGATTCATAGAATGTATGGGTTCCAGGCGAGGAATGTAAAGTCTTCCATTCTCCTCTGCATAATCCAGCTCTGGCGGCTCATCGTTCTGTGCCGCCTTTGAAAGCTCTTGGCAAACCACCCAGAGGAGCTTGATAACATGCTCATCAAACAGTTGGGAGCTTGGTGCCAAGTCAAAAGTTGCAAAC
>NZ_JAELTJ010001132.1 GCF_016428805.1 Achromobacter sp. ASV32 | reverse complement strand
CCCCCCCCCCCCCCCCCCCCCCCCCCCCCCCCCCCCCCCCCCCCCCCCCCCCCATTTTTTAAAGCTTAAGACGGAATACGAGATCGGTTATTAGGTCTAGTGGGCTCGGAGATGTGTATAAGAGACAGTATATAGGCTGCGTTTAACAGACTCAATATACTTTTCAATCATCAACACACAAAACAAAAAACAGCAACAGAAAACCAACAACAACCACAATCACAAACACACCAACTCAAGCACTACTCATTCTGTCTCTTATACACATCTGACGCTGCCGACGACGATGCGGTTGTGTTGTTGGAGGGGGGGGGGGGGGGGGTAAAAAGGGGGGGGGGGGGGGGGGGGGGGGGGGGGGGGGGGGGGGGGGGGGGGGGGG
>NZ_JAELTJ010001131.1 GCF_016428805.1 Achromobacter sp. ASV32 | reverse complement strand
CCCCCCCCCCCCCCCCCCCCCCCCCCCCCCCCCCCCCCCCCCCCCCCCCCCCCCCCTTTTCAAGCTGAAGTCCCCCCCCCCCCCCCCCTCCTAGCCCTCGCCGGCCCGGCGACGTGTATAAGAGACAGTCCCAACTGTGGCTGAGTGGACCGTCTCAGTTTGGCTGTATCATCGCTTGCCGAATGTGGCTTAGCCCGACCTGAGTTGACCCCCTGCTTACGTGAATTGGTTGGCTCGCATAGCGCGGCTGGCTGTCTCTTATACACATCTGACGCTGCCGACGACGATGCGGTTGTGTTGATGTCGGTGGTCGCCGGATGATTAAAGAGGGGGGGGGGGGGGGGGGGGGGGGGGGGGGGGGGGGGGGGGGGGGGGGGGG
>NZ_JAELTJ010001130.1 GCF_016428805.1 Achromobacter sp. ASV32 | reverse complement strand
ATATATAATTAGTAAAAGTTAAGACGGCTTGCCTGCCTCCGGAAATTGTGGTCTTGGCCCACCGCATCTGGTGGTTGCCTCTTCGGGTAATTCTCGGCCACGTAAGCGTCGCCGCTTTTTGGCAGGCCCATAAATACGCTGACCACGCCAGACCCTCTCAAAGTATCCTCCATGTTCCTTCTTTCAAGCTGTATTTGTGCCAGGCCAGGTTTTTGTCACGCCTTCGCAAACCGAACCGCGATACCACAATACCGCCGCACCACGACAAAAGACGGACCACAAGCTACATCCGTGGGGATTCGTAGGTCTTTGTGGCCTCGACCATTTTTCTTCCACTTTGCAGTGCCTCCAATCCGCCTCACCTGCTTTAACACAGCTC
>NZ_JAELTJ010000117.1 GCF_016428805.1 Achromobacter sp. ASV32 | reverse complement strand
TAGAAGGCGCCTCGCACAGGCCGGTAATCGGGCGCCAGGCTAGGCGCGGTCGCCGCCGCGTGGCTGTGCCACGCAAGGTGAGCGCAACGACGCCTGGCGCCCGATTACCGGCCTGCCCGAAGGGTGAACACCCAAATGAGCGCCTCTCAGCGTTGCGAATGCTCGCCGGGGGCCGGCCACGACTGCGCTTCGCGCCTTGATAGTCACTCATTTGGGTACTCATGCGAGGCGCCTTCTAGTGGGAACAGGCCCTAGATGCCGCCAACGGCAGGCCCGGCCCGCGCTACACCGGGCCGGCGTCCGCCGCGGCGCTGCCGGTGCGCAGTTCGGCCGGCAGGTATTCGCGCATGACCTCGATGAACCGGCGCAAGCGGGCCGGCTGCAGCCGCGAAGGCGCATAGACCAGGTATACCGGCAAGGGCGCGGCGCGCCAGGCCGGCGCCAGTTGCACCAACTGGCCGCGATCCAGTTCATCGCGCACGGCCCAGGCCGACGCGATGCCCGCCCCCAGGCCCAATACCGCCGCCTTGCGCAGGGCATACAGGCCATCGGTGGACAGGCGCGGCTGGATGCCGAAGCGCACCACCTCGCCGGTGTGCATGTGGCTCAGGCACACCTCGTCGCGATAGAAGGTACGCAGCGCCAGCCAGGGCAGGCGCGCCAGCTCGGCGGGATGCTGCGGCACCGGTCCGCCATCCAGCAGCGACGGCGCCGCCATGACGCTGCGCGGCACCTCGCCCAGCTTGAGCGCCACCACGGACGGGTCCGACACCGGCCCGACCTTGATCGCGCAATCAATGTTTTCCGCCACGAAATCCGGCACCCGGTCGTGCAGCAGCCATTCCACGCGCATGCCCGGATACTGCTGCAAGTACTTGGCCAGGGGTTCGATGAACTGGTTTTGACCGAACGCGTGCGGCGCCACCACCCGCAGCGTGCCCGCCAGTTCCTCGCCCGCGCCGCGCACGTCGCTCTCGAACGATTGCCAGGTCGCCAACAGCGCCTTGGCACGCTCGTAGCAGCGCTGGCCGTCCTCGGTCAGGCGGATGGCATGGGTGGAACGCTGCAGCAGGCGCACGCCCAGTGTGCGTTCCAGCAATTGCAGACGGCGGCTGACCGTGGGCTGGGTGCCTCCCAGCTGCAACGCGGCGGCCGACAGGCTGCCGGCCTCGACGATGCGCACGAAGGTTTCGATCAGCAGCATGCGGTCGGTGCCTGTCGCCGTTGCCAGGGCAGGGGGATGAATGGGCTTGGTCATACGCCTATCGTATAACGGATCTACTCCGGCGACGGCTACCAAAGGAACGCCCACGCGCTCAGAATCTGCCCATCCGCACATTGCAGTGCGTCATTCTGATCACGGATTCCCTCATGTCACCCGAACCTCGCGCGCCCGGCGCCCCGCAAGATCTCTCTGCCGGCCTGGTATTGCTGCTGGCCATCGGCGCCGGCCTGGCCGTCGCCTCCCTGTATTACAACCAGCCCATGCTGGGCGTGCTGGGCGCGGACCTGCGCGCCAGCGCTGGCGAGCTGGGCTGGATTCCCACGCTGACCCAGCTTGGTTATGCGTTTGGCATATTGACGCTGGCGCCGCTGGGCGACCGCTACAACCGCAAGCGCATCGTGCTGCTGAAAGTCGGCGCCTTGAGCGCGGCGCTGTTGCTGGCCGCGGTGGCGCCCTCCGCTGGCGTCCTGCTGGCCGCCAGTTTCGCCATCGGGCTGTCGGCCACCCTGGCGCAGGACATCGTGCCCGCCGCCGCCGCGCTCGCGCCCCCGGCGCACCGCGGCCGCATCGTCGGCACGGTGATGACCGGACTGCTGCTGGGCATTCTGCTGTCGCGCGTGATCAGCGGCGTGGTGGCGGAACAGTTCGGCTGGCGCGCCATGTTCCTGGCCGCCGCGGTGTCCATTCTGGCCCTGGGCGCCGCCCTGTGGCGCGGCCTGCCCGCGTTCGCGCCGACCACGCAGCTGCCCTACACCGAACTGCTGCGTTCGCTCGGCAGGCTGTGGCGCCAGCACGGCGAGCTGCGCCGGGCCGCCCTCGCCCAGGGACTGCTATCGCTGGGTTTCAGCGCCTTCTGGTCGACCCTGGCCGTCATGCTGCATGGCGCGCCGTTCCACCTGGGCTCGGCCGCGGCCGGCGCGTTCGGCCTGGCCGGCGCTGCCGGCGCGCTGGCCGCGCCGCTGGCCGGACGCTACGCCGACCGGCGCGGCCCCAATGCCGTCAGCCGCCTGGGCGCCGCGCTGACCGCGCTGTCGTTCGCGGTCATGGCGCTGCTGCCGCTGCTGTCGCCCCAATCCGGCCTGTGGCTGCTGGCGGCCAGCACCCTCGGTTTCGACCTGGGCATCCAGGTGGCCTTGATCGCGCACCAGAGCATCGTCTACGGCATTGACCCCGCCGCCCGCAGCCGGCTCAACGCCGTGCTGATGGTCAGCGTGTTCATCGGCATGGCCGCCGGCGGCGCGCTGGGCAGCCTGGCGCTGGCCAATTGGGGCTGGATGGGCGTGACCCTGGTCGCCACGGCGGCAGCGGCCGGCGCCTTGTTGCTGCGCGTGTTACCGGGCCGGCTGCGCCTGCGCCGCCGCGCAAGCTGCGCCGCCTGATGACGGGCTGACGCCGGCCCCAAAAAAACAAGGCGGGCCGGGAACGACGTGTAAACGCATCGTTCCCGGCCCGCCTTGGCATTTGTTTCGACGGGATCAGGCGTCCGGCTGGTTGATCTGCGAAGCGTCGATGATTTCCGCCACCAGCACCGTGCCCGGGCCGTGCAGGAAGTACTCCGATTCCAGCGGCTCGCGCAGCTTCATGTAGCGGGTTTCGCCGATCTGCATCGTATGCCCGGCAGCCAGTTCGGCGCCGCTGTCCAGCAGGTACGCCATGATGTTGTTGAACATGCCCGAATACTGCTCGCCCTGATGGTGGCCCTCGGCCAGCGCGGCAAAGTCCGGCAACCCGAAGGCGTCACCGCCATAGGTGCGCATCCACACGCCTGGCACGCCCTCGACCTCGTACTTCACGAAGCCGCAGTACAGCATGGTCAGCGGCAGCGAGCGCAGCAGGTCCAGGCTCTCGTCGCCCACCGACTCACGGGTGAACACGCCGGCCGGCAGCGAGGTGCGCGCATGCTCGTTCAGCAGCGCCACGGCGTTGAACGCCGTCAGCGCGCCGGCCACCGCGGCCAACGCCACGTACTGCTCCAGCGTGTCTTCCTCAAAGCCGGCGTAGTACAGCAGCACGTGGCTGACATGGGCGCGCACCTGTGCCTTGACGTCCGCCGGGTAGTGCGCCGGCGCCACGCAGGCCTCGATCGATTCCTGCGGAAAGGGCGCATTCAAGCCCACCAGGCGCACCACATGCTTGCCCCAGCCGACCATGGCCAGCAACTCGGGCATGTCCGGCTCGATTTCGGCACGGGCCTGGCGCATATCAGGGTGATACGCGCGCAGCGCCGCCGTCAGCGCATCCGCCTTGAGCGCCAGCGGCGCGCTAAACACCACTTGCAGGCTGAGCGGATCCTCGATGGCCGGATTGGCCGTCAACGCGGCCGCGGCGGCAGGGGATTCATTGCGGCCAAAAAAGCGGGAGATGAGACTCATGGTGGGGAGCGAACCTGTCCGGGGAAAGCGGGGATGCTATCAAGCCCGCGCGACAGGCTGGCGAACCTTGTGCAACAAAACCCCGCCGCACGAAACCGGACGTTAAATTTCCCGGCAAATCAGCGCCGGCTTCACGGCATTCACTTCAGTTCGCGCGTCGCGCCGATCACCCGCAAGGTCGGCATCAGCTGGCGCCACGCGTCCTTCGGTATCGATTCCGGCCGCTTCAACTCGGCCGCCGCCGGGTCGTCCAGCAACTCGCCCTTGCAGGCGAACACGATGCTGTTGGTCATATCGTCATCCACGACTTCGAACATCGACGAACCGAACGACGCCCGCACCCGGTCCAGGTATTCGCGGTGGTCCGGATGGTTCAAGTGGAAATTGATCACCAGGATGCCGTCGTCGCGCAGCGCCCGGTAGCAGTCGGCATAGAACCCGGCCGAGCACAGCGCGTCCGGAATGCCCGCGTCGCCGAAGCCGTCCAGCAACAGCACGTCGGCCGCGTCCTGCACGCCCCGCAGATGGTCAGCCGCGTCGGCCTGTATCACCCGGAAGCGGTCATCATCGCGCGGCACCAAAAAGGCGTCGCGCAACGCAATCACGTCCGGATCGATCTCCACCACCTCGATACGCGCGCGGGCCAGGTAGCGGTAGCAGAACTTGGCCAGCGAGCCGCCGCCCAACCCCACCATCAGGATGTCCGCTGGCGCCGGCGTGAACAGCACGAAGCCCATCATCATCCGCGTGTATTCCAGATCGAGTGCATCCGGATTGAGCGTAGACATGCGGCTCTGGATGACCTTTTCTGAGAAATGCAGGGTCCGGGTGGTGCCCGATTCCTGCACGAAGGGCCGCAGGGGCAAGACAGAGGCCTCGGACGGCGCGGCGGTGTCAGGCGGGGACGGGGAAGGATTGCGAAGAGACATGGGGCCAGAAGATACCACCGCCCTTTATCGGACGGGTTACTCACCCAATTTTTAAAGAAAACCCCGGCGGCTGCCGTACATAAACCGGAACCTCGCGGTTGCGGACGGCCCGGCCAAGCCGGCAGCCCCAATCTGCCCCGCCTTGCTCTTTGCCTTACAGGAACCTCATATGACCGCCAACCTGGACACGGATCGCTCGCTTTCGCAGACCGCCGCGCGCATCGCAGACGCCCGCGTAGCCGCCGTCAAGCGCGACGGCCAGCGCGACGCCGACGCGGATGCCGCCGCCGGACAGGACAAGGACCCGCCGCTCAAGGACATGCCCACGTCGTTTCGCGTGGTGCTGAGCGACGACGCGCTGGAACGGGCCGCCAAGGCCCGCAAGGCCATCGCCCAGCTGACGGCGACCGCGGCCCAATCCCGGCAGGATCAGGCCCGCAGCCGCGTCGACCAGATCAAGCAGCGCATCGACATGCTCAAGAAGATGCTGATGCTGCTGGGCAAGGCGGCGGCGAAGTCCATCCTGATCGAATTGCGCCAGCTGGCCGGCGAACTCGGCCAGGCCGCCGCCGCGCTGAAAGAGGGCGGCGGCGTGTCCACCGCCGGCGCCAGCGTCGGTCCAGCCACCGCGCCCGTGGTGCACGCCGGGACCACCCCGGGCCCGGCGGGCGCGATGCCGGGCGGCGAGGGCGCGCTGGCGGCGGTCGCCACAACGGCCGACGGTGCCAGCGCGTCGGCCGGATCCGGCACGGAAGGCAGCCAAGCGCCTGCCACGCCGGCCGCCGCACGCGCCTTGGCGGCCTATGCCGCAAGCGAAACGGCCGCCGGCGGCGACAATACCGCCGGTGCCGGGGCATCGCCCCCCGGCGCAGCGGTGTCCCCCGCCACGGAAAGCGCCCAGGCCGCCCGCGACGCGGCCGCTGCCGCGGTCGACGCCGCCTTGAACCCGCCCACCCCCGGTCAGGACAAGCCCGGCGGCGACCCGGAAAAGCCGGTCTCCGCCACGGAATCCCGGCAAGAACAGCAGGTTGCGGAAAAGCGCCGCCAGGACGACGCCCAATCGGTGCGCGACGCCATCCGCGCCCTGAAGGAACTGCTGGCCATGGTCAAACGCAAGCTGCAGCAAACGGACGGCCAGGCCCGGAAGCAGGCCGACGACGTGCAAAATGCGCTGGCCCGGGCCGAACAAGCCGCCCAGGCGCTGGACGGCGGCGGCCTGCCGGCGGCCGCATCGGTGTCGGTGTCGGCCTAGCACCCGCCACGCAGCCGCGTTGCACCCGCCGACGCCTTCTGCCGTTACCGCAACGCATCGATCCGCCGCAACGCGCGCGTGCCCGCTCGGGACACCTGCGCATGCGGGTGCGCCTGGCATAACACCGCGATCGACCGCAGCGCCTGCGAGGGCCGCTTTTCGATCACCCTCGCCACCGCTTCGCCCAGGAAGAAGTCGTCGTCCCGCGCCAGCGCTTCCAGCAACGCCAGATCGCTCAGGTCCAGCGACGGGATCAGTGCCAGCACCACCTCCACGCCCGCGTCCTCTTGCAGCAGCTCGCGGATCAGGCTGCCCAACGGCGGCTGGCCGTGCACGAGCGGCGAGGGGTCGGGATGCAGTTCCTCCATATCCACCCCCTGCTCGCCGGCCTGGCGCGCCGCCTCGGCAAAGTCCGCCAGGGAATCGAACACGACGCGGCTGTCGCCATCGTGGGTCAGATACAGCACGCAGCCCGTCAGCGGTGCCCGGCCCAGCAACAGATGGTGATTGCTGGTCTCGGGATCATCCAACACAAGGCCCTGCAACCGCTCGATCACCGGATGGCCATGCATGGCGCTGGTCAGTTCAAGCGCCCTGTCGCGCGGCAACAGGCCCAGCGCGGCGAAAGCCGGGGAATCGATCGTGGCGAAATACGCGTCCAGGGTCACGATGCAGCTCCTGTGAGGGAAAAAACCGACTTTAACGCCAAGGCATTGGCATTCGGTGTCCCAACTTGCCCACCCCCTCTGATGGCACGCACCGGGTACGCGGACGAGCAGGAGGGAAATAAAGTCGGTCGCAACCGAACATCGCAAGCCCCTGATTTCGCAGGCGTTTGAATCTTAGAAAAGCGTTGAACAGTCGGTCGCGAAGGTTGAGTGCTCGTGAAGTTCGAGCCGCCGAGCTGCCAAAAAGCAAGAGCCGGCTGTCCCATGGGACAGCCGACGTCAGAACGTCTCAACGCACCGATCCTGGAGGCAGTTAACTGGAGGGCGATGCCGCTCACGCTTTTTTTATGCAGCGAGAGCCCATCTGCCCCTCCAAGTCCGCACATTTATGGATTGGGCAATTTCGCTTGCTTGGCAAACTTGATCTGACCCTCAACGCCGGCCCGCTGTCTTTCAGACGTGCACGGCATGGACGGCCTGACCGTGAAGCGGCATTGCCACTCGAACCCGTAGAGCGATGAAGAGCGCGGCGAGGATCATCACGCCTCCTGCCGTCACAAAGACGCCGATCACCCCGCCGAAGCCGAACACCATGCCACCCAGCGCAGCCCCCGCGGCGATGGACGACTGCACGCACGCCACCACCATACCTCCAGCCGTTTCAGCCTGATCCGGAACCGCTCGCGCGACCCAGTTCGACCACGCCACTGGGACCCCTCCGAACGCGAGCCCCCAAAGCGCGACCAACACCATCAGCCCCGTCTTATCCACCGGAAGCCAAATCATGGCCAGCGCGGCGACGCCGACCAGCGCAGGCATCCAGATCAGCGTAGCGCGCAGGCTGCGCTCCATTACCCAACCCGCAAGCAAAGTTCCGACAAAGTTGGCGATACCGAACCCAAACAACATCAAGGACAGATCCTGTACGTTGATATGCGCAACGCTCTCGAGCGCCGGACGTATGTAGGTGAAAAGTGCAAACTGACCTGTGTGGGCCAACACGCAGCCGGTCATTCCCGCTGCAATGCCAGGACGGCGAAGCAACTGCAGCACCGTCGCGGTCTGCAGCAGTTTGCGCGGTGCCATACGGGGCAACGTGAGCACTTGGAAGAGGAGCGTGACGATGCCCACCGCGGCGGCGGCCAGGAAGGCGCTGCGCCAGCCGTAGCGTTCACCCAAGTAGCTGCCGAGCGGCACAGAAACAACCGTGCCCACGGCGATGCCACTGAAGACAATGGAAAGTGCGCGTGGGACAAGCCTGGCCGGAACCAGGCGCATCGCAACCGCGGCCGCCATGCCCCAGAAGCCGCCCAAGGCAAGGCCCAGAAGGACTCGCATCGCCAACAGCATCGGCAGGCTCGAGGAAAGCGCCACCAGCAGATTGGAGGCGATCATCAATACGGTGAATCCAAGCAAGACCAGCCGGCGGTCAAACCCGCGAGTCAGGCGCGGCACCAACAAACCGGCGAACAGCGCCACAACGGCCGTTACGGTGACGGCTTGGCCGGCAAGGGCCTCCGACACACCAAGATCCGCTGCCATCGGGGTCAGCAGGCTGGCGGGAAGATATTCCGCAGTGAGCAACCCGAACACGCCCATCGCCAGCGAAAAAACGGCTACCCACGCGGGCGTGTTCACCTCCTGAGCCACTGCATCCTTCACATCACTTCTCATTTCAAACCACTCCCGAATATCTATCTCAGCCCGGAAGTCTAGGGCGGCATTTCAGGATGATCTATGATAAGAAGTCCTGTTTTTTTGACCAAAACACCTGAAATGACAGAAAGCCGCTCCTTTGCTCTGTCGTCCGACCTCATCAGCGAGCTGCTGACAGGCATGCGTTTGCGCGGGGTGCAGTACCGCCGCGTTCAAACCGGTCCATCGTTCGGCTTCGATTTCGACGCCAGGCCTGGCTACAGTTATTTCCACTACCTCGCGGTCGGCAACGCAGTCCTGCGTACGCATGACGGTGCGGTTCATGAACTCACCGCCGGCAGCGCCGTGTTTCTGCCGCAAGGCGGCGGACATCAGCTCCTTTCGGATCCGAACGCCGCTTTCCAACCGATCGACACGTTCGACGTGGCGCCATTGGGCGAGGCTGTCAGTGGGGTCGATACTTGCCCAAGTACCCATTCGACGCCCAGCGCCGTCCTCTTCTACGGCTGCATGGCGTTCGACCTGGGCGGTATGCAGGGACTGGCAAAGCTGATGCCGGATGCCATGGTGGCCGATACGGACGGGACGAAGTATCCCGGCTTGCGCGAGATCCTGGACGCCATGAAGCGTGAGATATGCTCCGGTCGCATCGGCTTCGCTGGCATCCTGGCGCGGCTTGCAGAGGTGGCGGCAGCGATGATCACGCGTGGGTGGATTGAGTGCGGTTGCGAGAGCGCTTCCGGACTCGTAGCTGCCTTGCGCGACCCCCGTCTCGCCCGCGCCATCTTGGCGTTACATCGCTCGCCCGGCAAGGAGTGGACAGTCGCCGAGCTGGCCGCAGAATCGCATGTTTCTCGATCGGTCTTTGCCCAACGCTTTCAGGCGACCCTGGGAGTTCCGCCCCTGCGCTACGCGACAGAACTCAAGATGCGCCTGGCCAACCAATGGCTGACTCAGGACAGGCTGTCGATCGACGCCGTGGCGCATCGTCTGGGCTATACCTCGCAAGCTGCGTTCAGCCGGGCGTTCAAGCGCATCAGCGGCCAATCGCCTGGCGCGACGCGGCGAACGGCGGCATGACCAACACACTCTTCTTCGCATGCCCGATGTAGAAATGGCCGCGCGAGCGGCCGTTTCTACTTTCAATTGCGAGATTGCGACAAGAAAATGGCGGGAGAACGAGTTGCGACCGACTTTATCCGGCGCGACCGACTTTATTTCTCGTTTTCAAGTCGAAAGATCGCGCCAAGGCCATCACTCCACCGTCACGCTCTTGGCCAGGTTGCGTGGCTTGTCCACATCGGTGCCCCGCGCGCAGGCCGTGTGATACGACAGCAGTTGCAGCGGGATCGTGTGCAGAATGGGCGACAGCTTGCCGTAGTTCTCCGGCATGCGGATCACGTGCATGCCGTCGGCGCTCTGGATCTTGCTGTCGGCATCGGCAAACACATACAGCTCGCCGCCGCGCGCGCGCACTTCCTGCATGTTCGACTTCAGCTTTTCCAGCAGCTCGTCCTTGGGCGCGATGGTGACGACGGGCATGTGCTCGGTCACCAGGGCCAGGGGGCCGTGCTTGAGTTCGCCGGCCGGATAGGCTTCGGCATGGATGTAGCTGATTTCCTTGAGCTTGAGCGCGCCTTCCAACGCGATCGGGTAGTGCATGCCGCGGCCCAGGAACAACGCATTTTCCTTCGAGGCGAAGCGGTCGGCCCAGGCCATGATCTGCGGTTCCAGCGCCAGCACCGAGCCGATGGCCACGGGCAGGTGGCGCAGCGCCTTCAGATGCGCGGCTTCCTGCTCGTCGCTCAGGCGGCCGCGCACTTGTGCCAGCGCCAGGGTCAGCAGGAACAGCGCAGTCAGCTGCGTGGTGAAGGCCTTGGTCGACGCCACGCCGATTTCAACGCCGGCCCGCGTGATGTACGACAGCTTGCATTCGCGCACCATCGCGCTGGTGGACACGTTGCAGATGGTCAGCGTGTTTTCCATGCCCAGCGAGCGGGCGTGCTTCAGCGCGGCCAGGGTGTCGGCGGTTTCGCCCGATTGCGAAATCGTCACCACCAGCGAACGCGGGTTGGGCACGCTGTCGCGGTAGCGGTATTCGCTGGCGATTTCCACGGCCACCGGAATCTTGGCGATGGACTCGATCCAGTACTTGGCGGTCAGGCCGGCGTAGTAGCTGGTGCCGCAAGCCAGGATCAGCAGCGAATCGATGTCCTTGAAGATCTTATAGGCATCGTCGCCGAACAGCTCGGGCGTGATGGCCTCGATGTCCTGCAGCGTATCGCCCACGGCGCGCGGCTGCTCGAAGATTTCCTTCTGCATGTAGTGGCGGTAGGGGCCCAGTTCGGCCGCGCCGGTGTGCACGTGCACGGTGTGCACCGCGCGGTCGACGTTCTTGCCGTTGGCGTCTACGATCCAGACGCGCGACAGCTGCAGGTCGACCACGTCGCCATCTTCCAGATAGATGATCTGGTCGGTAGTGCCGGCCAGCGCCAGCGCGTCGGACGCCAGGAAGTTCTCGTTCTGGCCCACGCCCACCACCAGCGGCGAACCTTGGCGCGCGCCGACCACACGGTGCGGCTCGTCGCGGCAGAACACGGCAATGGCGTAGGCGCCATGCAGGCGGCGCACGGCGTTCTGCACGGCCTCGAACAGGTCGCCGGTGTACAGGTGGTTGACCAGATGCGCGATCACCTCGGTGTCGGTCTGGCTTTCAAAGACATAGCCCACAGCCTGCAGCTCGGCGCGCAGTTCGTCGTGGTTCTCGATGATGCCGTTGTGGACCAGCGCGATGCGCGGCTCGTCGTTGCCCAGGTGCGAAAAATGCGGGTGGGCGTTGTGCGTGGCCGGCACGCCGTGGGTGGCCCAGCGGGTGTGCGCGATGCCGGTAAAGCCCTGCACGTGGTCCTGAGCGACCTGCTCGGCCAGCTCGGCAACACGTTGCGTGCTGCGCGTGCGGCGCAGATGGCCGTCCGCGTACACGGCGACGCCGCAGGAGTCATAGCCGCGGTATTCCAGCCGCTTCAGGCCTTCGACGAGAATCGGGGTGATGTCGCGCTGGGCGACGGCGCCAACAATGCCGCACATGGGGGGAGACTCCAGAAAGTTCGGGTACGGAACGCATTGTGCGCGCACCCCAAAGAAATTTGATTTCTTTATCTGGTGATATTTGACAGTTTATTTACTTACTTAATTGTGATTAAATAATATTTCACCAACGTGTTTTATATGAATTAATTATTCAAAACACCATGCAAACCCCGCCGCTTTCCCTGCCCGAGCTGGACGATCTGGACCTGCGTATCCTCGAACAGCTGCAGGAAGACAACGCACTGACCAATCAGGACCTGGCCTTGCGGGTGCACGCATCGCCCCCGACCTGCCTGCGGCGGGTGCGGCGGCTGGTGGAAGAAGGCGTGATCGAGCGCCAGGTGGCCATCCTGGCCGCCGACAAGCTGGGCAGCACGCTCACCGCCATCGTCGAGATTACGCTGGATGTGCAGGCGGCGGAAAGCCTGGATGCCTTCGAACAGGCCTTGCTGGCCGAGCCCGCGGTGCTGCAGTGCTATCGCGTCTCGCCCGGCCCGGATTTCGTGGTGATTGCCCAGGTCAAGGACATGCCCGCCTACCACGCGCTGGCGCACCGGGCTTTCACCGCGCACGCCAATGTGCGCAATGTGCGGACTTTCTTCTCGGTGCACCGCGCCAAGTTCGAAACGCGGATCGACCTGCGGGGTTGAGCGAACATCCGGTGGTCCGGCTATTTCCCAGCCAGCCGCCCCGCGAGCAGGCGCTCGAACTGCGCCAGGTACCGGTTGCCCATCTTCTGCACGTCGTGCTCGTTGCGCACGTAGTCGTAAGCGCGGTCGGTGATTTCCTGGCGGAAGGCCGCGTCGTCCAGGCAGCGCGCCATGCCTTGCGCCATCGCCTGAAAGTCGGCCACCGCGCAGAGCACGCCGCGGCCATCGGCCAGGCTTTCCTTCAGGCCGCCGGCATCGGTGGACACTACCGGCACGCGTTGCAGGAAGGCGTCCAGCACACTGCTGCCCAGGGCTTCTTCCTCGGAGCTCATGACGAACACGTCCAGGATGCTGTAGAAGTCCTCGACGCCCTTGCGAAAGCCGGCAAAGCGGTAGACGTCTTCGATGCCCAACAAGCGCGCTTCTTCGCGGGCCTGCTGTTCGCGGTCGCCGCCGGCGCCGAAATGCAGGAAGACGAAATCGCGGCGAGTCTTGGCCAATTCACCCACGGCGCGCACCAGCGTCACCGGATCCTTGTCGCGGATCAGCGCGGCCGACGTGGCCATGACTTTCTTGCCTTCCAGGTCGAACTCGCGCACCAGCGCGGCCACGTTTTCCTGGTTGATCTGGTGCGGTTCGACCGCGCTGCGGATGATGACCGGGTCCAGCCCCAGGCGCCGCGGCTCGCTGGCCGCCATGTCGCTGATGGCCACGAACAGGTCCGTGTGGCGCCACTTGAAGCCGGTCTTCCATTCCTCGTTGGGCTTGACCACGAACGAGGTGCGGCGCGAAAACACCACCGGGCGGCGGTGCAGCCATTTGGTCAGCACCGCCCAGGTGATGGTGTTGGCGGTCTGGGCATGGATGACGTCATAGCCGCTGCCCTGTGTAGCCAGAAAGCGCAGTTGCGCCGGCACGTTGCGGCAGGTATGCGCCACGAAGCCTTCCTGGCGCACGCGCTCGGCCAGCGGGCCGCCTTCGCGGCACAGCACTTCGACCTGGTGGCCGGCGTTGCGGAACGCCCGCATGCAATACAGCGTCTGGCGTTCGCCGCCGCGCCAACCCTTCTCGAAGTTGAGCTGCAGGATCTTCATGCGCGGCCGATGCCCGAATACTCGAAGCCTTGCGCGCGCACGTCGGCCGGCGTGTAGAGGTTGCGGCCATCCAGGATCAGCGGGGTCTTGAGCAGCGCCTTGACACGGTCGAAGTCGGGCGCGCGGAAGACCTTCCATTCGGTGGCGATCAGCAGCGCGTCAGCGCCATCCAGCGCGTCGTACATGTCGGTGGCGAAGCTCACGCCCGACTGGCCCGCCAGCACGCGGGCGGCCTCGTGCATGGCGACCGGGTCGTAGGCGCGCACGGTGGCGCCGCGGCGGGTCAGCTCGGCGATGACGGTCAGGCTGGGCGCCTCGCGCATGTCATCGGTATTGGGCTTGAACGACAGGCCCCACAACGCGAACTTGCGGCCACGCAGGTCTTCGCCGTAGCGCTGTACCAGCTTTTCCGACAGGCGGAACTTCTGCGCGTGGTTGGCGGCCTCGGCCGCTTCGATCACGCGCATCGGCAGGGAGTTCTCGGCGGCGGTGTTGACCAGCGCCTGGACGTCCTTGGGGAAGCACGAACCGCCGTAGCCCGCGCCGGGATACAGGAAGTGGTAGCCGATGCGCGGATCGGCGCCGATGCCGCGGCGCACCTGTTCAATGTCGGCGCCCAGCGCCTCGGCCAGGTTGGCCATCTCGTTCATGAACGAGATGCGGGTGGCCAGCATCGCGTTGGCGGCGTACTTGGTCAGCTCGGCCGAGCGCACGTCCATCACCATCAGGCGGTCATGGGTGCGCTGGAACGGCTCGTAGATGCGGCGCATGACGCCGATGGTGTAGTCGTCGTCGGCGCCGACGATGACCCGGTCCGGGCTCATGAAATCGTTGATCGCCGCGCCTTCTTTCAGGAATTCGGGGTTGGACGCCACGCTGAACGGGACCTGCACGCCGCGCGCGGCCAGTTCCTGCTCGATGGCCGCGCGCACCTTGTCGGCGGTGCCGACCGGCACGGTGGATTTGTCCACGACCAGTTTGCGGGTGGTCATGTGGCGCGCGATGTTGCGCGCGGCGGCCAGCACGTATTTCAGGTCGGCCGAACCGTCCTCGCCCGGCGGGGTGCCGACCGCGATGAACTGCACGTCGCCAAAGGCCACGCTCTGGGCCACGTCGTCGGTGAAATGCAGGCGGCCGGCCTGCACGTTGCGCCGGACCAGGTCTTCCAGGCCGGGCTCATAAATGGGGATGCCGCCCTGGCGCAGCAGGGCGATCTTTGCCGTGTCCACGTCCAGGCACATGACATCGTTGCCCATGTCGGCCAGGCACGCTCCCGACACCAACCCCACGTAACCGGTACCCACGACCGTGATCTTCATGCCTGAACGCCTTAAAAATAGGTAATCGTTGCGCCGGGAACGACAAACCCGGTGCCGGCCGCCATTATAGAAGCGGCCGGGCAACCGGGTCCTGGGCCGCTAGGCGGCCTTGAGTTTGTTGAAACGGACCGTATTCACCACCACCGCCAGCGCGGCGCAGATCGTGCCCAGCACCAGGGCCAGCCCCGGGCCATGCGCCGCGCTGACGCTGAAGGCGATCGCCACCAGCGCGGTGCCGAAGCTCTGCCCGAACACACGGGTGGTGGCCTGCAGGCCGCCCGCCGCGCCGCTGCGCGCGCGGGGCGCGGCCGACAGCATCGCGCGGTTGTTCGGCGTCTGGAAGAATCCGAAGCCCACGCCCGCGACGAACATGCCAGCGATGATGGGCACATTGCCCACGGACGCCGGCAGCGCCGCCAGCCAGAGCATGCCGATGACCATGCCGGTCGCGCCCACGCCGCTCAGGGTGGCGGCCGAATAGCGATCCGACAGCCGCCCGGCCAGCGGCGCGATGAGCGCCGTGCCGACCGGCCAGGCCCCCATCAGCATGCCCACCTCGAGATACGGCCGGCCCAGCACCTGCTGGAAATAGAACGGCAGCGACACATAGGACGCCATCTGCGCGGCAAACGTGCACGCCGACGCCCCCACCGCGAACGCCAACGGCCGGATGCGCAGCAGGTCCACCGGCACCAGCGGCGCGGGCTGGCCGCTGGCACGGCGCACCAGCACCAGGCCCGCCACGGCGGCAATCGCCACCAGGCCGATGCCACGCAGCAGGTCCTCGCCCATCATGTCGATGCCGGAAATGAACACGCCCAGGGTCGCCATGCAGAGCAGGGCGCTGATCCAGTCCAGCCGCACGTCGTTGCGGGGCACCTCGGGCAGATGGCGCAGGCCGAACATGGCCAGCACGCAGATCGGCAGGTTGACCGCGAAGATCCAGGGCCACGGCGCCACCGACAGGATGGCCGAGCCGATGGTGGGCCCCAGCACCGACATCACCGCCACCGTGGTGGCGTTGATGCTGATGCCCCGGCCCAGCATTTTCAGGGGATAGATATTGCGCACCAGGCCGCCGAACAGGCACATCAGCGTTGCCGCGCCCACGCCCTGGAACACCCGCGCCAGCGTCAGCTGCAACAGCGAACCGGCCAGCGCGCAACCCAACGAGGCCAGTGTGAACAGCACCAGCCCGAAGGTGAACATGCGGCGAAAACCGATGCGCTCGGCCAGCGCGGACAGCGGCAGCAGCATCATCACCACCGCCAGGTTGTAGGCGTTGACCACCCACACCGCCTGCGCTGGCGAGGCGTTCAGGTCAGCCGCGATGGTGGGCAACGCCACATTGGCGATGGTGGTGTCCAGCACCGACAGGCTGATGCCGGTCATGACGGTGGCCGCCGCCCAATAGCGGCGGGGCGCCGGCAGGCCGTCCGGCGCGGCGGGCTTGGCGCCGCCCCCCGGCGCCTCGGACGCCTGCGGCGTCACGACTTCTTGACCGGCCGTTGCCAACCGTCGACGGTGACCTGCTTGCCACGCGATACCGTCAGTTTGTCGGCCGGCGCATCGCGGGTCAGGGTCGTGCCCGCGCCCACGGTGGCGCCGCGGCCCACGCGCACCGGCGCGACCAGCTGGGTGTCGGAACCGATGAAGGCATCGTCTTCGATGACGGTGCGGTGCTTGTTCACGCCGTCATAGTTGCAGGTGATGGTGCCGGCACCCACGTTGACGCGCGAACCGATGTCGGCGTCGCCGATGTAGGCCAGGTGGTTGGCCTTGCTGTCCGCGCCCAGCACGCTTTTCTTGAT
Source organism: Achromobacter sp. ASV32 (assembly GCF_016428805.1). Classification (GTDB taxonomy): domain Bacteria; phylum Pseudomonadota; class Gammaproteobacteria; order Burkholderiales; family Burkholderiaceae_B; genus Achromobacter. Next base: position 2,466 of record NZ_JAELTJ010000117.1, on the reverse strand, counting down.
CTCGACAAAGTTGCCGACGTGGCTGCGGTCGCCCAGTTCGGCGCCGGGCCGCAGACGGGCGTAGGGACCGACGCGCGCGTCGCTGCCGACCTGCGCCTGTTGCAGATGGCTGAAAGCCTCGATCTGCGTGCCCGCGCCCACGCTCACGTCGCGCAGCACGCAATGCGGCCCCACGCGCACGCCGTCGGCCAGCGTGACCTTGCCTTCGAACACGCAGCCCACGTCGATGAAGACGTCGCGTCCGCAGGTCAGCGAGCCGCGCACGTCGAAACGCGCGGGATCGGCCAGCGTCACGCCCGCTTCCAGCTGGCGACGCGCCTGCTCGCCTTGCCAGCGGCGTTCCAGTTCGGCCTGCTGCACGCGGCTGTTCACGCCCAGCGTTTCCCAGGAGGCGCCCGGCTGGGCCGCGCCCACCGGCACGCCGTCGGCCACGGCCAGGCCCACCACGTCGGTCAGGTAGTACTCGCCCTGGGCGTTGTTGTTGTCGATGCGCGAGAGCCAGTCCTTGAGCTTGGCGGTCGGCGCGGCCAGGATGCCGGTGTTGACCTCCTTGATCGCGCGCTCGGCCTCGGACGCGTCCTTATGTTCGACGATGCGGCAGACATTGCCGCCGGCATCGCGCACAATGCGGCCATAGCCGGTGGAATCGGCCAGCACTTCGGTCAGCACGGCGGCGCCCGTGCCGCGCGCGGCCAGCAGGCTGCGCAGGGTCTCGGGCTGCACCAGCGGCACATCGCCGTACAGCACCAGGGTCACGTCATCCTTGCCATCGCCTTCCAGCAGCAGCGGCACGGCCTGCTGGACCGCATGGCCGGTGCCCTGCTGCGGCTGCTGCAGCGCGAACTGCAGGTCGTCCTGGCCGCCGAAGGCCTGCTTGACCCGGTCGGCGCCGTGGCCCACCACCACGATGACACGCGCCGGCTCAAGGTGGCGCGCGCTGTCCAGCACGTGGGCCAGCATCGGTTTGCCGGCCAGGGTGTGCAGCACCTTGGGAAGATCGGACTGCATGCGCTTGCCGAGTCCGGCGGCGAGAATCACTACATTAAGCATAAGTTCTGATGTGTTGAGAGCGGACGGGATGGCCTTGCGGCCGCCCCGCGCCGGGATTGAAAAATTCAGGGCTTGCCGTCGGCAGGCCCCGTGTTCTTGGCAGCCGCCTTGGGCGCGGCCGGTTTGCGTGCGGTCTTCCTGGCGGCGGGCTTGGCGGCCGTCTTGGGCGCCGGTGCAGCCGCGGCTTGCGCGCTGCCCGGCTTGCCCTTGGCCGAGGCGCTGGCGTCCGGCGTGGCCGGGTTGGACGGCATGGACGCCGCCGTGGCGGCGGCGATCTGGTTGAACTGTTGCTGCAGCAGGTCCCACCAGGCCTTGGACGCGGACTGTGCCGCCGCGCCCATCTGCTCGCTCATGCCGGGCTGCGCGTCATTCGCCTTGGCGGCGCCCTGGGCATTCGCTGCCTTGCCCGCAGCCTCTTTGGCCGGAGCCGCCGGTTTCGCGGGCGCCGGCTTCAGGCCCAGCACCACTTCCAGCGGCGATGCCGCCCCGCTGTCGCGCACCATGCCCATATCCAGGTTGGCCGCCGAGTCGACGAACGCGCGCAGGGTGCTGATGGTGGAGCGCTGCACTTCCATGCCCTGGATCGTGCTGGACAGCATGGACAGGTTCATGCGCAGCCAGTTTTCCACCGAACGCAGCTCGGCGATGCGGCGGTCCAGGTCTTCGAGGTTCATGGGAGGCGCCATCGGCAGGCTGCTTGCCAGGCCGCCCGGGCCGGTCAGGCCCGCCCACGCCTGGCGCATCATTTCCATGCTGGCCAACAAGGGGTTGCCCGACATATCGGATTGCTGGCCCATGCCGGGCAGGACGAACGGGTTGCTGTGTTGGTCGCTCATTCCTGGTCTCCCCATCGATCGCAAAAAAGGCTGCGGGCCGGCGTGATTACCCCGGCAGCAGCTGATTATTTTCCACTCGCACGTGATCGCCGGACGCGAAGGCGAACGGCTGGGCGCTGCGGAACTGGCGCGCGCTGCCGTCATTCATGCGTACCGTGAGCTCGTAGTGCGTCACCGTTTGTTGCTGTCTGATATTACGCTCAACTTCACGGCCTGCCAAAGCGCCGCCCACGGCGCCCAGCACGGTCAGCGCCGTCTTGCCGTTGCCGCCGCCGAACTGGTTGCCGACCACGCCGCCGACCGCGCCGCCGGCGATCGTGCCGACCAGATGGTCGCTATTGTCCTTGACCGGTACCTGCACCTGGCGGATGGTTTCCACCACGCCGCAGGTGCGGCAGGCCCTGTCTCTTATACACATCTCCGAGCCCACGAGACCTAATAACCGATCTCGTTTGCCGTCTTCTGGTTGAAAAGGGGGGGGGGGGGGGGGGGGGGGGGGGGGGGGGGGGGGGGGGGGGGGGGGGGGGGGGGGGGGGGGGGGGGGGGGGGGGGGGGGGGGGGGGGGGGGGGGGGGGGGGGG
>NZ_JAELTJ010001129.1 GCF_016428805.1 Achromobacter sp. ASV32 | reverse complement strand
ATCCAGCGAAGAGCTCGCAGCCAAACAATTTCCCCAAAACGAGCCGCGGCGTAAATTAATTGGGCGAGATTATTGTGGTTCTGGCCACCTTGCTGTCTGCTCGCCTCTGCCTCAGCCTCTCTGCCTGGTTGTAGCCTGCCTGGCCTTACCAGCCCAGGTCCCCATATTCGAGAGCAATCCCCGTTTTTTAACAGCAAAACACCTCCTTTGCATCTGCATCTGCATCTCCAATCTTGCTCTTGTTGCTTTGCAATCATCACTCCTTTAAACCTAGCTAACTAGGTTCTACTTTTAATTCGCATCACTCTTTCCATTGCGCATTCATTTCTACTACAGCCAAGAGTAGCCCCTAAATACTCCTTCTAATCCTCTACTCCAT
>NZ_JAELTJ010001128.1 GCF_016428805.1 Achromobacter sp. ASV32 | reverse complement strand
GAACAGCAGTGAGAATCACACACTGACGGAGAAAACAATTACCGTCAGGTGCCGTCGTTGCCCTTATCTGCGAATTGGGATTCCTGCCCCTGCAGCCAGAGGCTCGTTCTTGGGGCTTCGCGAACTGCTTTGCGAGTCCTTGCTAGCTCCAGTAGCAGTCTCGCTGCCACTATCCTCGGCTGTTGTCTCGCGGTTGAGGAAGCTGCTCTCCTTGACGGGGCTGCCGGCCTGCAGACCGGGGACACTGCTGACTGAACCTCGGGGGACAGAGCCGTTGTTGTTGTTCACGGGCGAGGAGAGATGGGGAATGTTTTCGGGGACAGGGTGCTCGGAGCCGACGGCGCCGGCATCGACGCCATCGCCTTTGCCGGCCTTGGAC
>NZ_JAELTJ010001127.1 GCF_016428805.1 Achromobacter sp. ASV32 | reverse complement strand
GCTGGGGTTTGCTTGCTTGGCGATGTAGTTTGCGCGCTCGCTCGCTGTTGCTGTTGAAGAGAAGAAGACCGAGGGGAAATGACAAGGCAAAAAGGACAGAGATGTGGTTGCTGTTGTTGTTACCCGCGAGACGCTACCGCTGGCTCCGAGGGTTTGTTGGAATTGGCGAGGTGGAGGTTTCAGGTTACGGGTGGAGTTGGGTTGGGACAAGCTTAAGACGATCTCTGGGCGAACTGGAAGCTGGTGGGGTTCGAGTTGAGCCGCGGCGGCTACATTGGCGGTATAAAGGCTTTGCAGCATCCTGTCTCTTATACACATCTCCGAGCCCACGAGACCTAATAACCGATCTCGTATGATCTCGTATGCATGAAAAGGGGGG
>NZ_JAELTJ010001126.1 GCF_016428805.1 Achromobacter sp. ASV32 | reverse complement strand
CCCATCCACCCGTCCATCCCACCCATCTCCAAGCCTGGGCGACAAACGCATTGTTACTCGTACTCGTCCTCCCCATCCACATCCAGGGGCGTGGCGGCACCGACCATGAACCCATCCCAGCTCCAGACAGGGCAACACGAGGTCGTATTCTTGTCCCCGGTGCCGGAATTTGTCCTGAGATTGCGGCGTCTTTGTATTTCTATGGGACATGATTGCGACGGACTCACAGCTGGTCTGACATCTAGGACCTCGTCTTCATCATGGCGCCCGAGAACGACCTCCCCGACTGCTGGGACGACTCCGCGCAGAAGAAAGAAATTCAAATCATTCAAGTACGAGTAATCATTCAGCAACAACCAAATTAGGCCCGGGTCCACCC
>NZ_JAELTJ010001125.1 GCF_016428805.1 Achromobacter sp. ASV32 | reverse complement strand
TCAATGCCTTGCTTGCCCTCGGCTCCCGCTTCTCACAACTGCCAGTGACAAAAGCCGACCCTAGCGATGAGTCGTCTTCCGGGGAGCACTTTTTCAAGGAGTCGCTACGTCTGCTGCGTCAAGAAACCGATTATCATTCCTTAGTGGTTATTCAAACGCTAGGAATATTGTCGCTTCGCGAGGCGAGCTGTGGCCATATCGCTCAAAGTGTCGCTTTTTCGGGGCAGAGTATGCGTCTTGCAATCGAGATGGGATTGCACTGCATTGTCGGAGACGACCGAGTAGAAAAGACGGATGAGTTTGCTGTACAGTCTTCGACATTCTGGGGAGCGTATACACTAGATCAGTAAGTACTTTACGATTTTACATGGGCCTTGGA
>NZ_JAELTJ010001124.1 GCF_016428805.1 Achromobacter sp. ASV32 | reverse complement strand
GCGTCAGCCTCCTCGACATCCTTGCCCCTTGCTTGAGTTTGCGTAGAGCTACGACCTCGTGTCATTCTGGTCATGTTGATTTCTAATCCGCGGTCTTCATCTCCGCTGGACTCGCCGTATGCATTCTGTCGGCTTGCTGCTTCGTTGCGCGAGGTACGACGGTCAGCCTTGGCCTTGGCTTGCTGGCGTCGTGCCATGTCAGCTTCTATGAAGAGCTGGTCGAACCAGACAGCACTGCGCTCAAAGTGTTTCCATGCTGGTGGGTAGATGCCTGGGAACTGCATAAACCCGTGAGATGTACCGGGGATGAGGAGCACTTCTGGCGTTGTGTCGACGTTGTCTTGATTGTCGCTATTTGAGACAAAGGATCCGAATTCTTC
>NZ_JAELTJ010001123.1 GCF_016428805.1 Achromobacter sp. ASV32 | reverse complement strand
CATCTGGCACGGCAGAAAAAAAAAGTGGCATTCCACTGCAACCGCATGAGCTAGTGCCCAATTTGGGCAAACCTGCCTCAGGCCACAACGCCGTACTGAGGCCAGCCTTTCGCAATAGCTCCGTTGCCTACGAGGTCTAGGCAAGCTTATGCCAACGCGTCCATTGAACGATTTATCGAATCCAGCGACAACCCAGCAACCACATCTCCATCTACGTCGACCATCCATCACGAGCTTCTACTGAGGCAACCTACGCGCATTATATTGTATTTGCCCCGCCAAGGGCCAGCAATCCATCACAATGTCTGGTGCGTCATCTCGACAAGCTCCCTGTTTGAAGCGCTGGGATCCTGCTCCGATGCTAATGACCGACCTATAGC
>NZ_JAELTJ010001122.1 GCF_016428805.1 Achromobacter sp. ASV32 | reverse complement strand
CCCCCCCCCCCCCCCCCCCCCCCCCCCCCCCCCCCCCCCCCCCCCCCCCCCCCCCACTTTCCCACCAGAAGACGTAATACGAGATCGGTTATTAGGTCTCGTGGGCTCGGAGATGTGTATAAGAGACAGACCTGGGGCTTCACTATGTCATCGCGATAGCTTCTAGGCTGGGCCGTGGATGCATTTGGCCCAAACAATTTATGACACAATAGATCCAACTAAGTTCCTTTTCAAAGATTGGCGTATAAAAGCTGTCTCTTATACACATCTGACGCTGCCGACGACGATGCGGTTGTGTATATATCGGGGGGGGCCGGGTCAGGAGAAATAGGGGGGGGGGGGGGGGGGGGGGGGGGGGGGGGGGGGGGGGGGGGGGGGGG
>NZ_JAELTJ010001121.1 GCF_016428805.1 Achromobacter sp. ASV32 | reverse complement strand
CCCCCCCCCCCCCCCCCCCCCCCCCCCCCCCCCCCCCCCCCCCCCCCCCCCCCCCCTCTATCAAGCAGACGACGGAATACGCGATCGGTTATTAGGTCTCGTGGGCTCGGAGATGTGTATAAGAGACAGGGTGTATGGGAGAGAGTGAGTGTGAGAGATCAAGTTGTCAAGAAAGAGGATGGAGGACAGTCTTGTATGTATGTAAGGTATTAGTATGTTTGAATATAACCTGGTACCTAAGAAGGTAAGGTCTGTCTCTTATACACATCTGACGCTGCCGACGACGATGCGGTTGTGTTGATGTGGGGGGTGGGGGGAGGAGTGATAGGAGGGGGGGGGGGGGGGGGGGGGGGGGGGGGGGGGGGGGGGGGGGGGGGGGG
>NZ_JAELTJ010001120.1 GCF_016428805.1 Achromobacter sp. ASV32 | reverse complement strand
CCCCCCCCCCCCCCCCCCCCCCCCCCCCCCCCCCCCCCCCCCCCCCCCCCCCCCCTTTTTTCAAGCAGATTAGGGATTACGAGATCGGTTATTAGGTCTCGTGGGCTCGGAGATGTGTATACCCCCCCGCGGTGAGTCTTGGTGCCTTACGTCTACAGAACATGCACACTAACACTCTCTTATACGGGCTAATTCTTTTGGCTAGCTGCAATGCTAGATGCGTTTGGCGAAAGCGGGCCAGAGTCGCAGCTCTGTCTCTTATACACATCTGACGCTGCCGACGACGATGCGGTTGTGGAGATGGCGGGGGGGGGCGGAGGAGGGAAAAGGGGGGGGGGGGGGGGGGGGGGGGGGGGGGGGGGGGGGGGGGGGGGGGGGGG
>NZ_JAELTJ010000116.1 GCF_016428805.1 Achromobacter sp. ASV32 | reverse complement strand
CCATCCTGCACCGCGTGGCAGCGCCAGCCAAGCTCGTCCTTGATCCGCAGGCGCAGGGCGTCCGCCGCGTCGGGCTCCCCATGGACAATGAAGGTTTCCTTGGGCGGCTTGGAAAAGCCCCCGAGCCAGCGCAGGATTTCATCGGCATCCGCGTGCGCCGACAGCATGGCCAGATTGGCCACTTCGGCCCGCACCGGCACGTATTCCCCATGAATCTTTACCGTGCGCGCACCGTCCAGCATCGCAGCGCCCCGCGTGCCCATGGCCTGAAAGCCCGCAAACAATACGGTATTGCGCGGATCCCTGGCGTAGTGCTTCAAATGGTGGATGACGCGCCCCCCTGTGGCCATGCCGCTGGCCGACACGATGATCTTGGGCATCGCGCTGGCATCCAGCGCCTTGGATTGCTCCACGTCGTTGACATAGATCGCGCAGTTGAAGGCGGCCCGGGCATCGGCCGGCGAAAGCCGTTGGTCGGCCGCGTGCCGCAGGTGGGTGTCCACGGCGCTGGCAGCCATCGGGCTATCCAGATAGATCGGCAGTTCGCGGGGAATGCGGCCCGTCTGTTTCAGGCGCCACAGATGGTAAAGCAAGCGCTGCGCACGCCCGACCGCAAAGGACGGAATCACGATCGTGCCGCCCCGCTTGATGGTGCGCACGATAATCGCCTCAAGCGCGCCCTGCGCATCCTGCTCGTCATGCTGGCGATTGCCATAGGTGGACTCGACGACAAGATAGTCCGCCTCCTGGACCGGTTCGGGCGGTGGCATGAGCGGGTCGTCGTAACGGCCCAGGTCCCCCGAGAACACCAATTTCCCGCCGGGATAGGCCACCTGGACGCTTGCGGCGCCCAGGATATGACCCGCCCGCGCCAGCTGGAAGCGCAACCCGCCCGGCAGTTGCGTGGCGACATGCCAAGCGACGGGCCGTAGCGCGGCGATCACGCGCTGGGCGTCGGCCACGGTGTAAAGCGGCAGCGCCGGGTCGTGCTTCGAGAGCCGATGCCGGTTCAGGTAGTCGGCATCGGCCTCCTGCAGGTGAGCGCTGTCCAGCAACAGCAGCCGGCACAGGTCCAAGGTGGCTTCGGAGCAATAGACCGGCCCGCGAAAACCCTCTCGCATCAAGCGCGGCAGATAGCCGGTGTGATCAAGGTGGGCATGGGACAGCACGACGGCCTCGATCGCGGCGGCCGGCACCGGAAAGGGCGCCCAGTTGCGTAGCCTGAGCGGCTTGATGCCCTGAAACAGGCCGCAATCGAGCAGGGTCATGCGTCCATCCACGTCCAGCAGGTGGCGCGAACCGGTGACGGTTCCGGCAGCCCCCAGAAAATGCAATCGCGAAGCGCTCGACATGGATCCTCCTGGCCCGTGCGTTGCCAGCAGCTTCACATACGCCGCCCGCCTGCGATAGGAAGAGCGGGTCCTTGCTTGATGAAAATCAAGGCGCGGGATGGGCGCGGGGTCAACATAAGGCGGTGATTACCGACGATAGCGTACGCCCTTGCTGCCCTGGAGAACAACCATGCTTGCGCACGAACTCATGACCTCCTCGCCTTACTGTGTGACCGCCAGGACCCCTGTCTCGCAGATCATGCGCGTCATGGTGGACCAGGAGATCAGCGCGGTCATGGTGATAGGCGACGACGGAACCCTGATCGGGATCGTCAGCGAGGGCGATCTGGTGCAGCGGCACGATACCCTTCACCAGAAGAAAATGGATCACTGGCTTGCCCAGCTGGCCGAGGGGGAAACGTTGAACCTGGACTTTCTGCAAAGCCTGCAATTGGCCGAGCAGACGGCGTCCAGCGTCATGCACAGCCCGGTGATCGCCGTGGACGACTCGGCCAAGCTGGCCGAGATCGCCGATATCCTGCTCAAGCACGGCATCAAGCGCGTGCCGGTCATCCGCGAAGGCAGGCTGGTCGGCATCGTCAGCCGGCGCGACATCCTGCGCGCCTTGCTCGCCCAGGACGCCTGAGCCGCGATGACTGCCATCGCCTGCCGGGCGGCGCACCTGCGCGCCCCGAAGGCATCGGCACGAACGATAGCCGCCAAGGCCGATGGCCGGCGCGACGACACGCATGGCTCTTGACCGGCGTCAATATCCGCCCCTGCCGCGGGTGGATACTGTCTCCAACGCCCACAGGTCCGCAAACCGGCCAGGCACAGGGGCTGCGGGCGGGGACCGTGCGGTACGACGGTCTGGAACCCGGTGTTCCCGGCGCGCGCCACGCCACGACTCGATTTTCTGCTGGAGACGCCACATGCTAGCCCGCGACCTGATGACACCGAACCCCTACTGCGTCAACGCCAAGACGCCGGTATCCCGGATCATGCACGCCATGCTGGATCATGACATCAGCGCCGTGATGGTCACCGACGATGACGGCATGCTGATCGGCGTGGTCAGCGAGGGCGATCTGGTGCGCCGGCAGGACAGCGCCCATCAGAAAAAGCTCGACCATTGGCTTGCGCTGCTGGCCGAGGGCGAGGCGCTGAACCTGGAATTCCTGCACAGCCTGCAGTTGGGGGAACGCACCGCGGCCAGCATCATGACCAGCCCGGTCATCACGGTCCCGGACTCGGCGCCGCTCTCGGCGATCGCCGACCTGATGATTACCCACGCCATCAAGCGCGTCGCCGTCACCCGCCAGGGCAAGCTGCAAGGCGTGGTCAGCCGCAGGGATATCCTGCGCGCCCTGCTGGCGCAGGAATCGCCGGAAAACCGGCTTGGAGCGCAGACATCATGAAGCGCATCGGCATCGTCTTCTATTCGCGCAGCGGCACCGGGCGCGCCGTGGCCGAGCGCCTGGCCGCCATGACCCACTGGCCCGTCAACGAAATCCGGGACACCGAGCCCAGGGTCGGCCTGCTCGGCGACCTGCGCAGCATTGTCGACAGCCTGCTCAAGCGACGTCCGCCCTACCGTTACGACGGCCCGGCACTGGACACGTTCGACCATGTCATCCTGATCGCCCCGGTCTGGCTGCGTTCGTTGGCGGCGCCCATGCGCGCGTTCCTGGCGGACCGGGTGCGGGGCATTGGGACCTACTCGGTGATCTGCGTCATGTCCGGCTACGGCGGCTTCCGGGCGGTCGACGATATCGCCACCCTGACCGGCGCCAAACCGCGTTCGATTTTGCTGCTCAAGCAATATGACGTGCTGGCGGGCGAGAGTGATCCGTCCCTTTGTCGCTTCAAGGCGCAGATCCTGACCGCCGCCGGCCCCGGCGACTGGGCCGATCCGGTGCTGCCGGCAGTCGATTGAAGCGCCGTCCGCCGGGCGCGCGAGCCGTTCGGGAAGAAATAGGGGTAAAAAAGGCGCCGGTGCGGCCGGCCTCCCCCGACTGCCCCATGGCGCGGCAGCGCCAGATATGCTGCAATGCTTTGCAGCCGATCACGGCCGTCCGGGTAGACCGCAATGAAACGTTTGGCCAGCGTGCCTCCGCTGCTCGATATCATTCATTCCGCCACCGAGCCCATCATCACGATCGATGAGCAGCAGCTCATCGTGATGTTCAATCCCGCGGCCGAGCGCGTGTTCCTGTATCGCGCCGATCAAGCCATCGGCTCCCGCCTGGAAATCCTCATCCCTGCGCGATTTCGCGCCATACACGCCCAGCATGTCGACCGCTTCGCGCATACCGGCCTGTCCGACCGAAAAATGGGCCTGGGCGCACCGTTGTGGGGCCTGCGCGCCAACGGCGAGGAGTTTCCGATGGAAGCCTCGATCTCGCAGACGCGCACCGACGCCGGCGTGTTCCTGTCGATCTTTCTGCGCGACATCACCGAGCGCCAGCGGATCGACCAGGCGCTGCGCGCATCCCGGGATGAGTTGACGCGGCTGTCCAACGCCTTGCTGCATGTGCGCGAACAAGAGAAAAAGCACATCGCCCGCGAGCTGCATGACGACCTGGGCCAGAGCCTGACGGCGCTGACGATGGAGCTTTCCCAGCTGGAATCGGGATTGCCGCCAGACAATGCCCCCCTGCGCGAGCGCGTGGACGACATGCGCCGGCTGATCAAAATCACCTTTGCGTCCCTGCGGCGCATCGCCTCGGACCTGCGGCCCGTCATGCTCGACGACCTGGGCCTGGCTGCCGCCATCGAATGGCTGGTCTCCAACTTTGTCTCGCGCTACGGCATCGACACCGACGCCCGAATCGATATCGGCCCGGCCGAGCCGTCAAAACAGGTGGCCACCACGCTTTTCCGCGTGGTGCAGGAAGCGCTGACCAATATCGCCAAGCATGCCCAGGCGACCGAGGTGCGCATTGAGCTGTCCTGTACCGCGACTCATTGCTCGCTGACGGTGCAGGACAACGGCGTGGGCGACGCGCCCGCCAGCCTGGCCAGGAAGCTGCCCTTGTCCCTGGGCCTGCAAGGCATCCGCGAACGGGTGCGGCTGCTGAACGGCGACGTCAACATCACGACACGCAAAAAGGAAGGGTTCCGCCTGGAGGTCTCATTGCCCGCCCAGCCGGCCCTGCCGTTATGGGAGGCCCCGTGATCGCCGTCATGCTGGCCGACGACCACACGCTGGTCCGCGAAGGGCTTTGCCGCCTGCTTGAGCGGGCCGGCGACATCGCGGTGCAAGGCGAGGCCAGCAACGGCGCCGACGCCCTGCGCCTGCTGGCCGAACGCAGCTGGGACCTGCTGGTGCTGGACATGTCGATGCCGGGACGCGACGGAGTGGACCTGATCCGCCAGATCCGGCGCGATTATCCCAAGGTGCCGATCCTGGTGCTGACGATGCACGGCGAGCATCAATACGCGGTGCAGGCCATCAAAGCAGGCGCCACGGGCTACCTGACCAAGGACAGCGCCGCCACCGAACTGGTCCAGGCGGTGCGCACGGTGGCCTCGGGAGGCCGCTACCTGAGCCGGGCGCTGGCCGAGAACATCGCCTTCGACCGGCACGGCGACACCGGCGCGCAACCGCACCTGCTGCTGTCCGAACGCGAGTCCGCGGTGTTTCTGCACCTGGCCCGCGGCCTGAACAACGCGGATATCGGCAGGCTGATGTTCCTGAGCGTCAAGACGGTCAGCACCTACAAGAGCCGCATCCTGGTCAAGATGCGCTTGCGCAATCAGGCCGATCTGGTCCGCTACGCGATCAGGCATCGACTGGTCGACGACCAGGACGGTACCGCCCTCTGACCCCGCGCCGCCGCGGCACGTCCGCGTAGGAATATTCCTACAGGTGTAGGCATCTTCACCCGCGAATTGCCAAGCAATGCCGATAGCGCCGCCTTGTGCCGGCGCACATACTGGCCGCATGCACCGGTGTGAATGACGCGCCGCGCATCGTAGCGCATCGATGGATTGCTCAACCCAGCGAGGTCCACCATGGATACTTCCTCATTTGGCCTATCGCGTGCGGCAAGGCACGTCGCGGCAATGCCGCGCGATTGCGAATCATGCGCAGTAGCGCCGCTTTGCCATCCCCTCGCGGGCGCGGCGCCGCAGTCCTTGCCCGCTTCCTACGGCCGGCGCCGGGTGCGCCGCGGCGAAGCCGTCTACCGTGCCGGCGATCCCCTGTCCAACCTGTATCAGTTGCGCGCCGGCTCCATGAAGATCCGCATCACCAATCCCTCGGGCGCGGAGCAGATCACTGCCTTTCCCGTCGCGGGCGCCCTGCTGGGCCTGGATGCCATCGAGACGGGTACGCATACCAGCGATGCCATTGCGCTGGAAGATTCGGTCGTCTGCGCGTTGCCCTACGCAGACCTGATGGCCAATTGCAACCGCGACGCCTCGGCCGCCCGGCTGTTGCATCAGTGCATTGCGCACGACATCAACCAATGTCAGCGGCTGCTGCTGACCCTGGGCCGGATGACCACCGACGTGCGAGTTGCCGGCTTCATGGTCGACCTGTCCGAACAGATGGCCGCCCACGGCTACTCCCCGCGCGAGTTCGTGCTGAAAATGACCCGCGAGGACATCGCCAATCACCTGGGCATGCAGATCGAAACCGTCTGCCGCGTGTTTTCGAGATTGCAGTCCGCGGCGCTGATACACGTCAGCAAGCGGCATCTGAAGATTCTCGACGTGGACGCACTGCGGCGGATGCGCTGCGGCTAGGCCCGGACACCGCGCCGACTGTTGCGTTTGATCAATGTCGGCCCGCCTGCACGTCCTAAGCTGGAGGCATCGGCAGCCCATTCGATCCACACAAGCCAAAGCCCCAAGGAGACACGCCATGTACCAACGCATTCTCGTCCCTGTCGACGGCAGCCCGACCGCGGACCGCGGCTTGCAGGAGGCGATCCGACTGGCCCGCCTGACGCACGCGGACCTGCGGCTGATCCACGTGATCGACGAGCTCTCGTTCGCCCTGGGGATCGATTCCTACGGCTACTACGCGGGTGAGTTGCTGGATCTGCTGCGCAAGAATGGCGAAGATGTCCTGCGAAAAGCCACGGAAACCGTGCGCGCCCAAGGCATTGCCGTGGACAGCGTGCTGTATGAAAACCTGGAAAAGACCGTGGCGCAGCGCGTCATCGCCGAAGCCGAGCTCTGGAAGGCCGACCTGATCGTCATCGGCACCCATGGCCGTCGCGGCGTGCGGCGCCTGGTACTGGGCAGCAGCGCCGAAACCATCCTGCGTAGCGCGCCCGTGCCGGTGCTGCTGGTGCGCTCTGCCGACGACGCCGCGTGAGCCGCCGTCGGCCCTGGCTCGCCATGGGAAAGCCCCTGTGCCGACCGCGACGAGCCAGGCCCCGGGCAGCCACCGGACCCGCTGCCTATAGCCCCCGGCAGTTCGGCGCGGGCCTGATCACGGGCGCGGCCGACGACGATCCCAGCGGTATCGCCACCTATTCGCAGGCGGGCGCCCAGTTCGGCTATTCGATGCTGTGGACGATGCCGTTGACGCTGCCGCTGATGGTGGCGATTCAGCTGGTCAGCGCGCGCATCGGCTATGTCAGCCGGCGCGGCCTGGCCGCCAACATCAAGCAGAGCTTTCCGCCCGCCGTGCTGTGGACCGTGGTGGGCATGCTGCTGGCCGCCAACACCCTGAACCTGGCCGCCGACATCGCGGCCATGGCCGAAGCGCTGCACCAGGCGGTCGGCGGACCGACCGGCGCCTACGCCATTGCCTTCGGCATGCTGAGCCTGGCGCTGCAGGTCTTCATGCCCTATCACGCCTACGTGCGCTGGCTGAAGTGGCTGACGCTGGCACTCCTGGCCTACGTGGGTGTCGCGTTCACGGTCAAGCTTGACGGTTGGGCGCTCGCCCGGGAGTTGGTCTCGCCGGGACTGTCGTTCGATCACGACCTGTTGCTGATGATCGTAGCCGTGTTCGGCACCACGATCAGCCCCTATCTGTTTTTCTGGCAGGCCGCGCTGGAAATGGAATCCGGCCACGACGGACTGCCGCGCTCGCGCAACGACGTGCGCCAGCAATTGCGGCGCATCCGGACCGACACGCTGGTCGGCATGACGTTCTCCAATCTGATCGGCTTTTTCATCATTTTCAGCACCGCGGCCACCCTGCATGCCGCTGGCGTCACCACCATCCAGACCTCGGCGCAGGCGGCCGAAGCGCTGCGTCCCGTGGCTGGCGCCTTCTGCTTTCTGCTGTTCAGTCTGGGCATCATCGGCACCGGCCTGCTGGCCGTGCCCGTGCTGGCCGGCTCGGCCGCCTACGCCGTCGCCGAGGCGGCCGGCTGGCCAGGCAGCCTGGATGCCCGGCTCGACAAGGGTGAAGGGTGGCCGTTCTACACCATCATCGCCGCGGCCACCGTGGGCGGGGTCGCGCTGTGCTTTACACCGATCGACCCCGTCAAGGAGCTGTTCTGGGCGGCGATTCTCAATGGCGTGATCGCCCTGCCCATCATGGCGGTGATGATGGTGCTGGCCTCGCGTCGGCAGACCATGGGCTCGCACGTCATAGGCCCGCGCCTGCGGATGGCCGGATGGCTCGCCACCGTCGTCATGGCGTTGATCGTGGTGGCGATGCTGGTCACCCTGTAGCGCCAGCATCGCCACGTGCCGCGCCCCTTGCGGGCGTTCCCGCCGATTGCGCCCGGACGCATCACTTGCCCGCGCCCGACAGGCGCCGAGCCATTTTCCCGCGATCCGCCGCGGCCCAGAACATGGGCTGACGCAGAAACCGCCGCCGCGCCGCCCGCCAACCGGATTGCGCCTCGCGCAGCAGACGCCGGCAAGCCTGCGCGGCAGGCCGGCGCGCCAGCTTGCCGGTGGACAGGCTGACACAGACGTCCCGACTGAGTCTGGCTGCCGTCCTCAGGTCCTGCATGCCTCCCAGCACATCCTGCAGGTCCGCCAGCCCCTTGACATGACGCGCCAGTTTGCGGGACGGACCCAGCGCCAGTACCGCCTCGCCGGCATAGCGCAGACGCTTGACCTCGATGCGCAACTGATGCTGGTCACGGGCATTGAACCGCTCGGCGCGGCGCAATTGCGCCCGAATACCCGCCTCCCAGGCCTGGAGCTGGCGGCGGAGCTTGCGGTACAGGGAGGAGGCCGTGCGCTCGCCCAGCGCCAGACGCATGTCCTCGCAGCGCGCCTTGAGTTGGCGCACCATGCCTTGACAGCGCTCGCTGCCCAAGCTGGCGTACATCTCGCCGTGGACCAGGCCGCGGCGGGCCTCGGCCCTGGCCATCGCGGCCTCCCGGTCGATATCCGGTTGCGCCGCGCACAGACTGGGCAGGGTTTCGGCCAGAAAGACGTCCCAGTCGCGCGCCAGCGACAGCGGTTGCATCGCCCAGGCCACCTCTTTGCGCAAGGCCTGCGCGGCAGCTCGCCCGCCCTCGTGGCGCGGCAGCAGTTCGGACAAGGCGCACTGGCGCCGCAGGTATATCCTGAGGTCGTGGATCAGATCAGGGGCCGCGTTGCCCACGTGGGCCATGCCCTCGCCCAACCGGTGCGTACGTGACCAGATTTCGCCGAACCAGGTGTCCGATACGGCCTGCAAGCCCGTTTGCAGGGGTTGCGGGGCTTGCTGCGCCGGCCTTTCGACGGCGCCGCCGGCCGGCACACCCGGATTGACCGGCTTCAGTGTTGCTGTTCGTACCATGATCCCGCTCCCGATGGCTTGCCTTGCCCGCGCCACGCGGCCCGGGTATGCGCAGGGCCGTTATCCGACCACCAGCCTGTCATGGACCTCGGCCACGCCCGGCGCCGACCAGGCCGCGCGCTCGGCCGCGCCGCGCTCGATCCAGCTGTTGACCTTGCCGCTGAGGGTAACCGTGTTGTCGTGCACGCTGACCTCGACGTGGTGCGCTTCCAGTTGCGCGCTGCGAAGCAAGGCGTCTTCGATCCGCCGCTTGACGTCGGCGGCGCGCACGGCCGGCACCACTTCGATGGCGTTGGAAATACCGCTCACGCCGGACAGTTTCCGCACGGCACGTTCGGCCGCGTCACGCTGGTAGTGCCACGGCACCGTGCCGCTCAGCGTTACCCAGCCCTTCTGCACGGTCACCTGTACCTGCCCATCGGGCACGGTGGCGTCCCAGGCGATGATGCTCAACGCGCGAGCGGCAATCTGGTCATCCGCCACCTGCTTGTCCGCCGCCCTGCGCACTTCGATTTCCTGGGCGATGCCGCGCACGCCCTTGACGCCCTGGACGGTGTTCTCGGCCGCCAGCTTCTGGGCGTAGGTTTCGACGTAGCCGCTCAATGTCACGACGCCGTTTTCCACGGTTACGCCGATGTGCAGCTCGTCGATGCTCGGCTCGAAAGCCAACGCATCCCGAACCCGTTCACGTATTGCCTGGTCAGTCATGACGCTCTCCTGAGTCGTTGCCCGCGTTGCGGCGATAACACCCGGCCGCTACGTCAATCTTGCGCCGTCGCCGTCCGCGCTCATTGACTTTCGTCAACGGCCGACGCCCCGCCGCAAAGCGCAGCGGATAAGGTGTCAACCTACCGTTTTCATTCTTGCTGCTGCCTGCCCGGTTGACCTATGCTGGTCAACCCGGCCCCGCGCGGCCGTTTCTGGAGAAACTGCGCATGTTGGACCATCTCGAGATCAACGTCAGCGACTTTGCGCGCAGCCGCGCGTTCTATCAGAGCGCGCTCGCGGCGATCGGCTATGTGCCACGCAAAGAGGTGCCCACCGGCATCGGGTTCGGCCCGGGCACGCTCGGCGACGCCGACTCCCCGAGCGGCGCATTCTGGATACACCCGGGCACGCCCAGCACCCCGCGCGTCCATATGGCCTTTCGAGCCCGCAGCCGTACCGAGGTTGACGCCTTCCACCGGGCTGCGCTGGCGGCCGGCGGCCGCGATAACGGCGCGCCAGGTGTGCGGCCGCAATATCATCCGCACTATTACGGCGCCTTCGTGCTGGACCCCGACGGCTACAACGTCGAAGCGGTGTGCCACCGCGCCCATCTCCCTGACGAGAATTGACCTCCCGTTCAACCTTCTGGAATCTTCCCATGTCCCTGCCACGAGTACTTTCACTTTTTGCAATGTGTGCGATGTCGGTCGGCGCCGCGGCCGAAAATCTGCCGGTCGTTCAGTTCATTGCGACGGGCGGCACGATCGCGATGAAGGTCGATCCGGTCACCAAAGGGGTGGTGCCCGCCATTTCGGGCGACGACCTGATGCAGACGGTGCCCGACGCCGCCAAATACGCGCGCATTGAAGTCAACAACTTCTCGGCCATGTCGGCCAACTACGTCGAACCGAAATGGTGGACGCGACTGACCAAATCGGTGGACGACGCCCTCGCCCGGCCAGAGGTGGCCGGGGTAGTGATCGCCCATGGCACGGACACGATGGAAGAGACGGCCTACTGGCTCGACCTGACGGTGAAATCCGACAAACCCGTGATCCTGATCGGCGCGCAACGCAATGCCTCGTCCCCGGATTTCGACGGTCCGCGCAACCTGCTCAACGCGATCCGCATCGCCACCGCGCCGGACGCCGTGGGCAAAGGGGTGATGATCGCGATGAACAATCAGATCAACGCCGCGCGCACGGCAACCAAGACCCACACCGCCGACGTCGAAACCTTCAAATCAGGCGATTTCGGCTTCCTTGGCGAGGTCTGGTCCGACCGCGTGCAGTTCTCGCGCACGCCCCTGCGGCGGCAACACATCGATATCGGCGCGGGCGAGATGCCCCGCGTCGAGATCCTGCCCATGTTCGGCGGCGCCGATGGCGACCTGCTGCGCTACGCGGTGGACCAGGGCGCCAAGGGCATCGTGGTCCAGGCCGTGGGCATGGGCAACATGAACGTCTCCCTGTTCGAGGCCGTCAAGTATGCGTTGGGCAAGGGCGTGCCGGTCATCATCTCGACCCGCGTGCCGAACGGGCGCACGATGCCGGTCTACGGATTCCCTGGCGGCGGCAAGACGACGTTCGACGCTGGCGCGGTCATGGCGGGCGACCTCAGCCCGCAGAAGGCCCGGTTGCTGCTGATGCTGCTGTTGCATCAAGGGCAGACCACCAAAGAGGCGCTGCAGGCGGCGTTTGACCGGTAAATGCTGCGACACAACGCGTGATGACTCGTCCGAGGGCTGACCGGCTGTCGCTGCCCGCGGCATCCGGCCAAGCCCCCGTCAACCAGGCAGGGGCAAGCCCACCCGGTCAGCAGGAAATAACGGTGTCAGTTTTATTTTTTCGCGTCAAAATAACGGACCCGGGCACGCGCCCGGGTGTCGCATAAAAAACCCTCACCCCAAGAAGGAGCGTTGATGGCCGAGACAGCCAAGGTAAAAGGACCCGCTTCATATTTTCCTTCCATCGAGAAGACGTATGGCAAACCCATCGCGCATTGGATGGATATTCTCCAGAAGGCCGGTCCGCTCAAGCACATGGAACTGGTGAACAGCCTGAAGACCGGGCACCAGATCGGTCACGGGCACGCGAACGCCCTGGTTGCCGCGTTCCTTGCCAGGAAGTAACGCGTCAGACATCGGTCGCGGGGGCCGTTCTCGTGGCGTGGGTGGCGGTATTGCGGCCCTGGTGTCCGCCGTTTGCCGCGCTGCGCCGGCCCGGCCTCCCCTTGCGCGTGCGCTTGCGGCGCTGGCTCCGGGCACGGGCAGAGCATGCCGCGGCCAGCGCCAGCAGCTTATCCTCATCCAGGCGCTCGGCATCGACCAGGCCCGCATCGGCGCCCTTCAGCGCAATCAGCAGCTCGTCCAGCTTCAGATGCAACGCCTCGCCGTCCTTGTTCTGGCTCTGCTGGATCAGGAACACCATCAGGAACGTCACAATCGTCGTCCCGGTGTTGATCACCAATTGCCAGGTTTCGGAATAGCCGAAGGCTGGCCCGGACAGCCCCCATGCAATCACCAGGATCAGCGCCGACCCGAACGCCAGGGGAGAACCCGCCCATTTCGTCACATGCGCGGCGAAATGGTCGAAAAAGCGGGCGATCGGCCCCCCATGGCCGGCCCCGGCACGACGAGACCGTTTCGGGGGCTGTGTTCGCCTGGGTATACCGGTAGTTGCCATGGCGCTCTCTTCGTCCACAAGACGCCGCAGGTCCAGCAAGCCGCGTGCCTGGCAGGGGCCATCCGCCCCGGCGCCGTGCGTGCTAGCCTCGCACTATTCCGATTCGCCGAATCCCGATGAAATCCCTTCTGCAGTCAGAAAAATTTCTGCTGTTGGCCTGCGCAATCGCCGTGGCAGGGTACCTGGCCGACGCCCCCCCTGGCGGACTACGGCCGGTTCGCCGGCCTGATCGAAACCGGGGTGCTCATCGCGGCCATCCTCGCTGCGTCGCTGAGCGTGGCGCGCCATGCCGAACGCATCGCGCGCAAACTGGGCGATCCGTACGGCAGCATGATCCTGACCCTGTCGGCGGTAGTCGTCGAAGTCATCGTGCTGGCCATCGTGTCGTCCCAGGCCGAATCGCCCACGCTGGTCCGCGACAGCATCTATTCCGCCGTCATGCTGGATATCAACGGCATCCTGGGCGTGGCCGCCTTGCTCGGCGGCTTCAAGCATGGCGAACAGTCGTACAACGACGATTCGGCACGCACCTACAGCGTCATGATCCTGACCGCCGTGGCGGTCTCCATGATCATTCCCGAGTTTGTCCCGGATGGCGATTGGCGCGCCTACAGCGGCTTTACCATCGTGGCGATGCTGTTGCTGTATGGCGTCTTCCTGCGAATGCAGACCGGGCCGCACAGCTACTTTTTCAGTTACAGCTACCCCGACAAGAAAACCCGGCAACCCTCGCCTTCATCCCGTTCACCCGGCAAGCGCCAGTCCGCCGCCGTCATGGCCCTGGGCGTGGCCGCGGTGGGTGCCTTGGCGGAGCTGATGTCCCATTCGCTGAACCGCAGCCTGGCGGGTGTGAATGTTCCCATCGGCTTGGTGGCGCTGGTCGTGGCGGGCATTTCCGCCGCACCGGAAATGCTGACTGCCTTGCGCGCCGCGCTGGCCAACCGCATGCAATCGGTCGTCAATATCGCCCTGGGCGCCTCGCTGTCCACGGTGATCCTGACCGTGCCCGCCATGGAGGCCCTGGCGCTGTTCACCGGTCAGCGCATCGATATCGCCCTGACGCCGCTGCAAACGCTGATGATGCTGGTCACCCTGCTGGTGGCGGCCATCAACCTGAACGACGGCCAGACCAACGCCATTGAAGGCATGACGCACTTCGTCCTGTTCGGCGCCTTCCTGATGCTGCTGGGGCTGGGGCTGTCGTAGGCCTGACGCGGTGGCGCCCCCCATTCAAAGCGTATTCAGCGATTTCTCCCTTAGATTCCGCGCCAGAAAATCCACCAGCGAGCGCACCTTGCCCGCCATCAGCCGCTGATGCGTCATCAGCGCGAATACCGGGCGTGGCGGCGTTTCGTGTTCCAGCAGCAACGGCACCAGCCGGCCGGCGGCGACATGCTCGGCGATGGCCCAGGCAGGCGCGTAGACAATGCCCGCCCCTGCCGCAGCGGCCGTGACCACGCCATCCACGGTATTGGAGCGCATGCGCGCAGGCACCCGCAGCGTCACGGGCTTGCCCTTGTCCATCAGCGTCCACATCTCTTCCGTCGCCAGGTGGCTGTAGACCAGCGCGTCGTGCTGCGCCAGATCTTGCAGGCTGGCGGGCGTGCCGCGCCGCGCCAGGTAGTCGGGCGCCGCGCTCAGCACCCAGCGGATCGAGCCCAGGCGCCGCGCGACGAGACTGGAGCTGGGCTGCTCGCCCACCAGCACGGCCAGGTCTATGCCTTCTTCCAGCAGGTTCACGGGACGGTCCAGCAGATGCAGGTCCAGCGTGACATTGGGGTGCAGCACCAGGAACGTTGCCAGCAGGGGTTGCAGGTGCACCCGGCCGTACAGGGTAGGCGCGGTGACGCGCAGACGGCCCGCGGGTTCGGCAGCCTCGCTTTGCATGCTGCTTTCCAGTTCGTCCATCTCGGCCAGCAGGCGCTTGGCCTCGGCGTAGTAGCGCTGCCCCGCTTCGGTCAGGCGCAGGGCACGGGTCGAGCGGACCAGCAGCCGGGTGCCGACGCGTTCTTCCAGGGCGCTCAGGTGCCGGCTGACCGACGCCAATGAAATTCCGCTGACGCGCGACGCGCCGCTGAGACTGCCCTGGTCCACCGCTGCCACCAGCAGCGCCATGCCTTCCGATCGGGTCACCATACCTTCGCCTTCGACGTTTTCGCAGCGATTTCAGCAACCTTCAGTATTTCATACCTGCAAGGCTGCTTTACAGATTTTGCTATTCACTGCAAGGCCGGTGACTTCCATACTGGGGCGGTTTTTCCACTTTTCCCCGTGTGCCGCGATGCCTGCTCCTGCTTGCCCCACCCCCTTGACGCCCGCCACTCGCCGCTACGCCATGCTGGCCGTCTCGCTGTCGATCTCGATGGCGACGCTGGACACGTCGATGACGAACACCGCGCTGCCGTCGATGTCGTCGCAGCTGGGCGTGGGCCCGGCCGATGTGATCGGGGTGGTCACGATCTATCAACTGGTCATGGTGGCGACCATGCTGCCGCTGGCGGCGCTGGCCGGCAAGGTCGGCCATCGGCGGGTCTTCCTGCCGGCGCTGTGGCTGTTCCTGGCCGCGTCGGTCGGCTGCGGCGCGGCGCGATCGCTCTGGACGCTGGAGGCCGCCCGGGCTGTGCAGGGCCTGGCCGCCGCGGCGTTGATGGGGTGCAACATGGCGCTGGTCAGCGCCATCTATCCCAAGGAACAACTGGGCCGGGGCATGGGCTTGAATGCCATGATCGCGGCCGCCTCGCTGGCCGGGGGGCCGGTGCTGGCGTCCGCCATGCTGACGGTGCTCACCTGGCATTGGCTGTTCTACGTGAACGTGCCGTTCTGCCTGCTGTCGCTGACCTTGGCCGGCCGGCATCTGCCGCGCGCGCCGGGCGACGGCAAGGCCCTGGATGCCGGCGCGGCCGCGTTGTGCGCGCTGGCCTTCGGCCTGACCGTGCAGGGGCTGGAAGACGTGGCGCGGCCGGACTGGGACACCGCGCTGATCGGGCTGGCGGGCGTGGCCTGCTGGACGCTGCTGTTGCGCCGCGAACGCAGCAACGCGCACGCCATCATGCCGCGCGACCTGCTGCGCCTGCCGCCTTTCTCGCTGTCGGTGCTGGTATGCGTGCTGGCGTTCGCGGCCCAGGGCGCGGCCATGGTGGCGCTGCCGTTTCTGTTGAACCAGACGCTGGGGCGCAACATCGCCGAAGTCGGCCTGCTGATCGCGCCCTGGCCCGTGATGGGGGCCTGCCTGGCGCCGTTCTCCGGCAAGTGGTCGGATCGGGTATCCGCCGGTCTGCTCGGCGTGATCGGCCTGGCCCTGCTGGCCTCCGGCCTGCTGTGCGCCAGCGGGCTGCCGGCCGGCGCGCCGATGTGGGCAGTGATGCTGCCGATGGCGCTGTGCGGCACGGGCTTCGGCCTGTTCCTGTCGCCCAATCAGCGCAGCATCATGTTCAGCGTGCCCGGGCATCGCGCCAGCGTGGCCAGCGGCCTGTCCGGCCTGGCCCGGCTGCTGGGCCAGACCCTGGGCGCGGCGCTCGTGGCCGCGTGCTTTGTCTTGAACGCCGATAGCGGCGCCACCTGGGCCATGTGGGCCGCCGTGGCGTTCGCGCTGGCAGGGTGCGCAGCCAGCGGCATGCTGGCGCGCGTCACCCGGCAGCGCAGCGGCGCCGTGGCGGCCTCCTGACCGCCCGGCGTGTGCGGTACACCCGGCAAGCTAGGGCAGGTTCTCGCGAAACACGACCTGGCTGCGATTCAATTCCACGCCGGTCATTGCGCCCCGCTTGTCACGCACGTTGCGCAGGATCCGCACGCAGCTCATCAGCGCCTCCACCGGGCTTTGCGTGATCACCGCGTCCATGGTGCCATCGATCAGCAGGGCCCGCGTGTCCGGCGTCAGGCCATGGCCGATGAACACCACTTTGTGCTGCAGGCCGGCTTCTTTCAGCGCGCGCGCCACGCCATCGGAGGCGCCGCCGATGTTGTAGATGCCGGCCAGCTGCGGATATTGCTCGAGCAATTGCCGCGTCTGTTCGTAGTTGCGCTGGGCGTCGTCGTAGCCTTCACGCAGATCGACCACCTGCATGGCCTGGAACTGCTCCGCATACAGCTGCAGGAAACCGCCCTCGCGTTCTTCGTGCGCGCGGTAATGGCGCGATCCCGCGATCAGCGCGACGTGTGCGGCGCGCGGTCCGATGAACCGCGCCAGCAGGTAGCCGGCCGTGCGGCCGGCGGCGCGGTTGTCCAGGCCGACGTAGGCCACCCGCGCGCTGTTGGCCAGGTCGGAAATCAGCGTGACGGTCGGCACGCCCTGCTGCGCCAGCGCGGCCACGGCCTCGCGCACCACCGGATGCTCCAGGGCCATGAAGGCAATGCCGTCGGCGCGCTTGCCGTGATGGGCCAGCGCGTCGGCCAGCGCCTGCGGATTGAAGCTTTCCACGTAGTCAACGTGGCAACGCGCGTTGAACGGCGCAACGTGGTCGTGCGCATAGCTGACGCTGTCACCCAACATGCGCAGGAACCGGTTGCTGCCGCGCGGCAACAGAATGACCAGACGCATGGGTTCGGGCGCCATCACCGCATGCAGGTCGCTTTCGGGCAGATAGTCCAGCTCGGCGGCGGCCTTGAACACGCGCTGCGCCGTGCTGCTGCGCACGCCGGGGCGCCGATTCAGCACGCGGTCAGCCGTGGCGCTGGACACGCCGGCCAGCGCCGCGACGTCGGCCAGGGTCGCCCGCTTGCGTTCGCCAGGATTTCGGTTCACATCAAAACCCATCATTTTTCAGGTTTGACGATGATAGCGCCTGTTCACTATTGTCCGGGATGCCGCAGGGTAGTCGGATTGTTGTGGCACCTCAAAAAACATCATAACTACGATTCTGGAGACAACCATGAAGCTGCTCACCCGCCGCAGTGCCCTGCGCCGCCTGTGCGCCCTGCCCGCCGCAGCCGCCCTGGGCGGCGGTTTCCCGTTGATCGCCCGGGCGGCCGACTATTCGCTCAAGTACGGCAACAACCTGCCCGTCACCCACCCGCTGAACATCCGCGCCCAGGAAGCGGCCGATCGCATCCTCAAGGAAAGCAACGGCCGCGTCGACATCAAGATCTTCCCCAACAACCAGTTGGGGGGCGACACCGACATGCTGGCGCAGGTGCGCTCGGGCGGTATCGATTTCTTCACCCCGTCGGCGCTGGTCATCGCCACACTGGTGCCGGTGGCCGCGATCAACGCGGTCGGCTTTGCCTTCAAGGACTACAACCAGGTCTGGGGCGCCATGGACGGCGCGCTGGGCGCCCACGTGCGGGCGGCCATCGCCCAACGCCGGCTCTATGCCTTCGAGAAAATGTGGGACAACGGCTTTCGCCAGACCACCAGCAGCAAGGCCCCGGTCGCCACTGCCGCCGACATGGGCGGGCTGAAGATCCGCGTCCCCGTCAGCCCCCTGCCCATCTCGATGTTCAAGGGGCTGGGCGCGGCGCCCGCCAGCCTGCAGTTCAGCGAGGTCTATTCGTCGCTGCAGACCAAGGTGGTGGACGCGCAGGAAAACCCGCTGCCGATCATCCAGGTCGCCAAGCTGTACGAAGTGCAGAAATACTGCTCGCTGACCAATCACATCTGGGATGGCTACTGGTTCATCGCCAATGGCCGCATGTGGGAAGGGCTGCCCCAGGACCTGAAAACCGTCGTGGCGCGCGGCATCAACGAAGCCGGCCTGGCCCAGCGCGAGGACATCCGCAAGCTCAACGCGTCGGTGCAGGCCGACCTGGAAAGCCGCGGCCTGCAATTCAACCAACCGGCCGCCGACAGCTTTCGCGAGCAATTGCGCAAGGCGGGCTTTTACAGCGAATGGCAGCAGCGCTTTGGCCAGGAGGCCTGGACGCTGCTGGAGCAGGCCGTCGGCAAGCTCGCCTGAGGACGCGCCATGGCCTCGCTCTCCCCTTCCCACGCCAGCGCCCCGCTGCTGCCGGCCCATCCGCTGCGCCGAGCCGCCCAGGCGCTGGACACCGCGCTCGGCAGCCTGGTCGAACTGGTCGCGGCCGCCATCGTGCTGATCGAGATTCTCGTGCTGTTCGCGGGGGTGGTGGCACGCTACGCGTTCCATAGTCCGCTGGTCTGGTCCGACGAACTGGCCTCCATCCTGTTTCTATGGCTGTCGATGCTGGGCG
>NZ_JAELTJ010001119.1 GCF_016428805.1 Achromobacter sp. ASV32 | reverse complement strand
CCCCCCCCCCCCCCCCCCCCCCCCCCCCCCCCCCCCCCCCCCCCCCCCCCCCCCCTCTCTCCTATCAGATTACTTAATACGAGATCGGTTATTAGGTCTCGTGGTCTCGGAGATGTGTATAAGAGACAGGAATCACATGGCAGCGTCTTTTGAATATCCATATGTGGCAAAGAGTTGGGGAGGCTGGCAATGCTTTGCGCAGCTAGCGAAGCTCCTTTATGGCGGGGAAAGAAAGTGGCCATCAGCCATTCCTGTCTCTTATACACATCTGACGCTGCCGACGACGATGCGGTTGTGGTGATGTGGGGGGGGGGGGGGGGAGTAGAAGGGGGGGGGGGGGGGGGGGGGGGGGGGGGGGGGGGGGGGGGGGGGGGGGGGGG
>NZ_JAELTJ010001118.1 GCF_016428805.1 Achromobacter sp. ASV32 | reverse complement strand
CCCCCCCCCCCCCCCCCCCCCCCCCCCCCCCCCCCCCCCCCCCCACCCCCTCTCCCCCCCCCCCGCCCACCACCCACCCCTCCACAACCGCATCGTCGTCGGCAGCGCCAGATGTGTATAACAGCCACGTATTGGTGCGACGACGCTCGCCGAATATCGCAAATACGTTGAAAAGGACGCTGCCTTTGAACGACGATTTCAACAAGTCATTGTCAAGGAACCGACAATCCCCGAAACCGTCTCCATCCTCCTGTCTCTTATACACATCTCCGAGCCCACGAGACCTAATAACCGATCTCGTTTGACGGCTTGTGCTTGAAATGCGGGGGGGGGGGGGGGGGGGGGGGGGGGGGGGGGGGGGGGGGGGGGGGGGGGGGGG
>NZ_JAELTJ010001117.1 GCF_016428805.1 Achromobacter sp. ASV32 | reverse complement strand
ATTCTATGATGAGAGGGAACCACAGTGGTGGTTAATCGTCGCTGTCGTTCGTCGACAGCAGGACTAGTACGGGCAGAGCCAAGTACCGTGATCAACTAACAATGCGACGAAGCGGACACTAGCAGGGACGTGCTAGAGAAACCTGGCAAAAGTTGGACCCCTAATACATTTTTACCGCTTATACGAGAAGGGAGCAACACCGTAAGCGCAGACGTACGCCAGGGGTGATGGGTGGTGATTTCGGCATTATTCGAGATGCAACCTGCAAATGTGCGGTCAACTGCAAGAGCAGACGCGAGATGATGCGGCGGTGAGGATGCTGCAGATGGCTTTGCACTTTTGCCGGCCCAATACGCTGCCTTGGGTGTCTGAGTCTGACG
>NZ_JAELTJ010001116.1 GCF_016428805.1 Achromobacter sp. ASV32 | reverse complement strand
GTTGCAAGCTGCTTGAATAAACTTGCTCAAAGGTGCGCTTGCGTAACCTGTTTGGATGGTTCACTTGTTATATGTAAAGGGCACAGGGTGGCGGGTGTCACGTTGACAGTCACGTCAGTGTTTCCGAGTGGCCGCGCCGCGCGTGGTATAGCGTGAGGTGAGCCGACCCCTGTACGTACCTGGACGCCGTTGGCCGTTGCCTGCTACTACGAAAATGGATTCGGCCATGAGCACCGCCGCTTTAGCGCCTGTGCTGGCCTGAGCATGCTATGCCATTTTCGGCACTGAACTTGAGCCACGGGGTGCTTTATGCATCTACATAAATATAATGCATCGCTATGCATATTATGCATAGTGGTTTAATGAGCGCCGCTTTAAAC
>NZ_JAELTJ010001115.1 GCF_016428805.1 Achromobacter sp. ASV32 | reverse complement strand
ACTTACATTCGCGGTCGGGGCAACCCATTCACGAATAAAATATTACCATTCGTGAATAGGATAGCAGAGTCGCGAATAATTAGACAAATTAGCTAGGTAACTATATTCCCAATTGTATCTGCCCTTGCCCGTTTCCTCCGTGGCCTGTCAACCAACGCTATTTCCGTCCGAATATCCAAGCTAGATAGATTTCCACACTCATGCTCATCTCTATGGCAGTGGACACTGCACAATTTGTCTTCCTTAAACACCTACATCTTTTTGCATTACTGTACACCAGCCCTTGCATTGACATGAAATTCCAACCCGTGCACTCGTAGAGCCTTATCTAGCTGGGAGGCCGAGTGTAACCTCCTTTATAGAATCAGGAATAATAATAT
>NZ_JAELTJ010001114.1 GCF_016428805.1 Achromobacter sp. ASV32 | reverse complement strand
CCCCCCCCCCCCCCCCCCCCCCCCCCCCCCCCCCCCCCCCCCCCCCCCCCCCCCCACACCCCCCCCCCCCCCCCCCCCACCCCCACCACCGCATCGTCGTCGGCAGCGTCAGATGTGTCCCCCCCCCCCCCCCAGAACTTTGCCATCTCTCTCCAAGACTTTCTCACCTGGAACCCAAAGGTTGGCAAGGACTGTTCGGGCCTAGAGACTGATAAATATGCCTGCGTGTCTATTGCCGGCCACGTTAGCTCCTGTCTCTTATACACATCTCCGAGCCCACGAGACCTAATAACCGATCTCGGATTCCGTCTTGGGCATGGAAAGAGGGGGGGGGGGGGGGGGGGGGGGGGGGGGGGGGGGGGGGGGGGGGGGGGGGGGGG
>NZ_JAELTJ010001113.1 GCF_016428805.1 Achromobacter sp. ASV32 | reverse complement strand
CAGATACGCAGTCGGCTTTGTTTTTGGCCATCTTTGCCCTTGGAGCTACGGCTGCTGAACCTGTGGATGGTGCGAAGAGTGATGGACATGGTGGTGGTGATGGACTAATTCAGCAGGCTTTGCGGATTCTGTTGACGGCTTGGGCTGTTTCGTTTAGTGGTGATATTTTGCTTGCGCAGGCGCTTATCCTTTCTGCGCTGTACTTTACGTATACTGTTGAGCCGCTTATGGCGTGGCGATTAGTGCACATGGCTTCAACGAGCGTGCAGCAGATGCTTATACGGTTTGTGCTCAAATTTCATAAAGGTATGAGGTTGTGAGGGCGCTGACTTGAACGTGGTCCAGCTGCAAAGATAACCTTTCGAGCGAGACGGAGATAC
>NZ_JAELTJ010001112.1 GCF_016428805.1 Achromobacter sp. ASV32 | reverse complement strand
CCCCCCCCCCCCCCCCCCCCCCCCCCCCCCCCCCCCCCCCCCCCCCCCCCCCCCCCCTTTTCAAGCACAAGACGGCATACGCGATCGGTGATTAGGTCTCGTGGGCTCGGAGATGTGTATAAGAGACAGAGCCACACCTGCCAGCAAATTTGCCATCGGGGTCCTTGCGCAGCATGCCCTGAGGCCATTTTCCACGAAATCAGCTGCGCCTGTGGTCGGACAGTCCTACAACCACCACAGCCCTGCGGTACCTGTCTCTTATACACATCTGACGCTGCCGACGACGATGCGGTTGTGTAGGTGGGGGGGGTGGGGGGGGGGGGAGAAGGGGGGGGGGGGGGGGGGGGGGGGGGGGGGGGGGGGGGGGGGGGGGGGGGGGG
>NZ_JAELTJ010001111.1 GCF_016428805.1 Achromobacter sp. ASV32 | reverse complement strand
CCCCCCCCCCCCCCCCCCCCCCCCCCCCCCCCCCCCCCCCCCCCACCCCCTCTTTTTCATTCTGAATATTGCATACGAGATCGGTTATTAGGTCTCGTGGGCTCGGAGATGTGTATAAGAGACAGCACTATGCCCACTTCAGCTGCGCGTCCGAGTCCTGGATTTGAAGGGGCGTCCACTTTCGCTGTATCGGACTGTTTTTCTGCTTGACCCAACGAGCTTGAGCTCTTGGGTATCGCCGACTGTGATATAGCTGCATCTGAAATGGTTGTAGCCTCAACAGAGCGGGAGACTGTGCTAGCGACTTCGCTTACGGCTGGGATCTGGCTGTTCTTTACAGACGATGTTGTAGCTGTCTCTTATACACATCTCCGAGCCCA
>NZ_JAELTJ010000115.1 GCF_016428805.1 Achromobacter sp. ASV32 | reverse complement strand
GTCAGCAAGCCCACCGTCAAGGAAGTGAAGGAACAGGAAGTCTACATGGGCGAAATTCCGCTCATGACGGGCACCGGTTCGTTCGTCATCAATGGCACCGAGCGTGTCATCGTGTCCCAGCTGCACCGTTCGCCGGGCGTGTTCTTCGAGCACGACCGCGGCAAGACGCACAGCTCCGGCAAGCTCCTGTTCTCGGCCCGCGTGATTCCTTACCGTGGCTCGTGGCTGGACTTCGAATTCGACCCCAAGGACGTTCTGTTCTTCCGCGTCGACCGCCGTCGCAAGATGCCTGTCACGATTCTGTGCAAGGCCATCGGCATGACGCCGGAATCCATCCTGGCCAACTTCTTCGATTTCGATAACTTCGAATTGAAGAGCGAAGGCGCCATGATGGAATTCGTGTCCGAACGTTGGAAGGGCGAAATGGCCCGTTTCGACATCGCGGACCGCTCGGGCAAGGTCATTGTCGAAAAAGACAAGCGCATCAACGCCAAGCATCTGCGCGACCTGGCTGCCGGCGGCATCCAGCGCATTTCCGTGCCGGAAGACTTCCTGTACGGCCGCGTGCTGGCCAAGAACATCGTTGACGCGGACACCGGCGAAGTCATCGCCAACGCCAACGACGAGATCACGGAAAGCGTGTTGGCCGCCCTGCGCGCCGCCAACGTGCACGACATCCAGACGCTCTACACGAACGACCTGGATCGCGGCCCGTACATCTCGCAGACGCTGCGTACCGATGAAACCGCCGACCAGATGGCCGCGCGCGTTGCCATCTATCGCATGATGCGTCCTGGCGAACCGCCCACCGAAGAAGCCGTGGAAGCGCTGTTCCAGCGCCTGTTCTACAGCGAAGAAACGTACGACCTGTCGCGCGTTGGCCGCATGAAGGTCAACAGCCGTCTGGGCCGTGGTGAAGACATCACCGGCCCGATGACGCTGACCAACGAAGACATCCTTGAAACCATCAAGGTGCTGGTTGAGCTGCGTAACGGCCGTGGTCAGATCGATGACATCGATCACTTGGGCAATCGTCGCGTGCGTTGCGTTGGCGAACTGGCCGAAAACCAGTTCCGCGCCGGCCTCGTGCGTGTTGAACGCGCCGTCAAGGAACGTCTGGGCCAGGCCGAGACCGAAAACCTGATGCCGCACGACCTGATCAACTCCAAGCCGATCTCGGCTGCCATCAAGGAGTTCTTCGGTTCGAGCCAGCTGTCGCAGTTCATGGACCAGACCAACCCGTTGTCGGAAATCACGCACAAGCGTCGCGTTTCCGCACTGGGCCCGGGCGGCCTGACGCGCGAACGCGCCGGCTTCGAAGTCCGCGACGTGCACCCGACCCACTACGGCCGCGTCTGCCCGATCGAAACGCCGGAAGGCCCGAACATCGGCCTGATCAACTCCATGGCGCTGTACGCTCGCTTGAACGAGTACGGCTTCCTGGAAACGCCTTACCGCAAGATCATCGATGGCCGCGTCAGCGAGCAGATCGATTACCTGTCGGCCATCGAAGAAAGCCACTACGTCATCGCCCAGGCTAACGCCGCGCTCGACGAAGACGGCAAGTTCGTGGACGACCTGGTGGCTTGCCGTGAAGCTGGCGAAACCATGTTGACCGCGCCGGCCAACGTGCACTACATGGACGTTGCCCCGTCGCAGATCGTGTCGGTTGCTGCCTCGCTGATTCCGTTCCTGGAGCACGACGACGCGAACCGCGCACTGATGGGCGCCAACATGCAACGCCAGGCCGTGCCTTGCCTGCGTCCGGAAAAGCCGGTCGTGGGTACGGGTATCGAGCGCACCGTGGCCGTTGACTCGGGCACCACCGTGCAGGCGCTGCGTGGCGGCCTGGTCGACCACGTCGACGCCGAACGCGTGGTTATCCGCGTGAACGACGAAGAAAACGTCGCCGGCGAAGTCGGTGTCGATATCTACAACCTGATCAAGTACACGCGTTCCAACCAGAACACGAACATCAACCAGCGTCCCATCGTCAAGCGTGGCGACAAGGTCGCCAAGGGCGACGTGCTGGCCGACGGCGCATCGACCGACCTGGGCGAACTCGCCCTGGGTCAGAACATGCTGATCGCGTTCATGCCCTGGAACGGCTACAACTTCGAAGACTCGATCCTGATCTCCGAAAAGGTTGTGGCTGACGATCGCTACACCTCGGTGCACATCGAGGAACTGACGGTCGTGGCTCGCGACACGAAGCTCGGTCCGGAAGAAATCACGCGCGACATCAGCAACCTGGCTGAGACGCAACTGAACCGCCTGGACGATTCGGGCATCACGTACATCGGTGCCGAAGTCAGCGCCGACGACGTGCTGGTCGGCAAGGTCACGCCCAAGGGCGAAACCCAGCTGACGCCGGAAGAAAAGCTGCTGCGCGCCATCTTCGGTGAAAAGGCGTCCGACGTTAAGGACACCTCGCTGCGCGTGCCCTCGGGCATGACCGGCACCGTGATCGACGTGCAAGTGTTCACGCGTGAAGGCATCGTGCGCGACAAGCGCGCCCAGTCCATCATCGACGATGAACTGCGCCGCTATCGCCAGGACCTGAACGACCAGCTGCGCATCGTTGAAAACGACCAGTTCGACCGTATCGAAAAGATGCTGGTCAACAAGACCGTCAACGGCGGCCCGCGCAAGCTGGCCAAGGGCGCCACGATCACCAAGGCTTACCTGGCTGATCTGGACCGCTGGCAGTGGTTCGACATCCGTCTGGCCGATGAGCCGCACGCTGTCGTGCTGGAGCAGGCCAAGGAATCGCTCGAGCAGAAGCGTCACCAGTTCGATCTGGCGTTCGAGGAAAAGCGCAAGAAGCTGACGCAAGGCGACGAGCTGCCCCCGGGCGTGCTGAAGATGATCAAGGTCTACCTGGCCGTGAAGCGTCGTCTGCAGCCTGGCGACAAGATGGCCGGCCGTCACGGCAACAAGGGTGTGGTCTCGCGTATCACCCCGGTGGAAGACATGCCTCACATGGCTGACGGCACGCCGGCCGACATCGTTCTGAACCCGCTGGGCGTGCCCTCGCGGATGAACGTCGGTCAGGTGCTGGAAGTGCACTTGGGCTGGGCTGCCAAGGGCGTGGGTCACCGCATCGCCGATCTGTTGCGCGACGAGCGCACTGCGCAGGTCAAGAACGTCCGCGCCTACCTGGACAAGGTCTACAACACGACCGGTACCGGTGCGCGCATTGACGAGCTGACCGACGAAGAAGTCATGGAAATGGCCCAGAACCTCAAGAACGGCGTGCCGTTCGCGACGCCCGTCTTCGACGGCGCGACCGAAGAGGAAATCACCACGATGCTGGAACTGGCCTATCCCGACGACGTCGCCAAGCGCATGGCGCTGACGCCCTCGCGTACCCAGGCGTGGCTGTACGACGGCCGCACGGGCGAGAAGTTCGAGCGCCCCGTGACTGTCGGCTACATGCACTACCTGAAGCTGCACCACTTGGTCGACGACAAGATGCACGCGCGTTCCACCGGTCCGTACTCGCTCGTTACCCAGCAGCCGCTGGGCGGCAAGGCGCAGTTCGGCGGCCAGCGTTTCGGGGAAATGGAAGTGTGGGCGCTGGAAGCATACGGCGCCGCCTACACCCTGCAGGAAATGCTGACGGTGAAGTCGGACGACATCAACGGCCGTACCAAGGTTTACGAAAACATCGTCAAGGGCGACCACGTCATCGACGCCGGCATGCCGGAATCGTTCAACGTGCTGGTCAAGGAAATCCGCTCGTTGGCCCTGGACATGGATTTGGAGCGTAACTAATGAAAGCGCTACTCGACCTCTTTAAGCAAGTCTCGCAAGACGAGCAGTTCGATGCCATCAAGATCGGCATCGCCTCGCCCGAGAAGATCCGTTCGTGGTCTTACGGCGAAGTTCGCAAGCCCGAGACCATCAACTACCGCACGTTCAAGCCCGAGCGCGACGGCCTGTTCTGCTCCAAGATCTTTGGCCCGATCAAAGACTACGAGTGCTTGTGCGGCAAGTACAAGCGCCTGAAGCATCGTGGCGTGATCTGCGAAAAGTGCGGCGTTGAAGTTACCGTTGCCA
This sequence comes from Achromobacter sp. ASV32, assembly GCF_016428805.1. Lineage (GTDB taxonomy): Bacteria > Pseudomonadota > Gammaproteobacteria > Burkholderiales > Burkholderiaceae_B > Achromobacter. The sequence continues at coordinate 15,122 of NZ_JAELTJ010000115.1, read as the reverse complement.
AGGTTCGCCGTGAACGCATGGGCCACATCGAGCTGGCCAGCCCCGTCGCGCACATCTGGTTCCTGAAGAGCCTGCCGTCGCGTCTGGGCATGGTGCTCGACATGACCCTGCGTGACATCGAACGCGTGCTGTACTTCGAAGCCTGGTGCGTGATCGAACCTGGCATGACGCCGCTCAAGCGCGGCCAGATCATGTCGGATGACGATTTCCTCGCCAAGACCGAAGAATACGGCGACGACTTCCGTGCCCTGATGGGCGCCGAAGCCGTGCGCGAACTGCTGCGTACCATCGACATCGACCGCGAAGTGGAAACGCTGCGCGGCGAACTGAAGGCCACCAGCTCGGAAGCCAAGATCAAGAAGATCTCCAAGCGCCTGAAGGTGCTGGAAGGCTTCCAGAAGTCGGGCATCAAGGCCGAGTGGATGGTCATGGAAGTGCTGCCCGTGCTGCCGCCGGACCTGCGTCCGCTGGTGCCGCTGGACGGCGGCCGCTTCGCGACCTCCGACCTGAACGACCTGTACCGCCGCGTCATCAACCGCAACAACCGCTTGAAGCGCCTTCTGGAGCTCAAGGCGCCGGAAATCATCCTGCGCAATGAAAAGCGGATGCTGCAGGAAGCCGTCGACTCGCTGCTGGACAACGGCCGCCGTGGCAAGGCCATGACGGGCGCCAACAAGCGCCAGCTCAAGTCGCTGGCCGACATGATCAAGGGCAAGAGCGGCCGTTTCCGTCAGAACCTGCTGGGCAAGCGCGTCGACTACTCGGGCCGTTCGGTCATCGTGGTGGGTCCGCAGCTCAAGCTGCATCAGTGCGGCCTGCCCAAGCTGATGGCCCTGGAACTGTTCAAGCCGTTCATCTTCAATCGCCTGGAGATGATGGGCCTGGCCACGACCATCAAGGCTGCCAAGAAACTGGTGGAAAGCCAGGAACCGGTGGTCTGGGACATCCTGGAAGAAGTCATCCGCGAACACCCGGTCATGCTGAACCGTGCGCCTACGCTGCACCGTTTGGGCATCCAGGCGTTCGAGCCGGTCCTGATCGAAGGCAAGGCCATCCAGCTGCACCCGCTGGTTTGCGCGGCGTTCAACGCCGACTTCGACGGTGACCAGATGGCCGTCCACGTGCCGCTGTCGCTGGAAGCGCAGCTCGAAGCGCGCACGCTGATGCTGGCTTCGAACAACGTGCTGTTCCCGGCTAACGGCGAACCGTCGATCGTGCCCTCCCAGGACATCGTGCTGGGTCTGTACTACACGACGCGCGAGCGCATCAACGGCAAGGGCGAAGGCATCTTCTTCACCGACGTCGCTGAAGTGCAACGCGCCTACGACAACGGCGAAGTCGAACTGCAAACCCGCATCACCGTGCGTCTGAAAGAGCACGAGCGCGACGAAGCAGGCGAATGGCAGCCGGTGATCCGCCGTCACGAAACGACGGTCGGCCGCGCGCTGCTGTCCGAAATTCTGCCCAAGGGCCTGCCCTTCACCGTCTTGAACAAGGCGTTGAAGAAGAAGGAAATCTCGCGCCTGATCAACCAGTCGTTCCGCCGTTGCGGCCTGCGCGACACGGTGATCTTCGCCGACAAGCTGATGCAGTCCGGCTTCAAGCTGGCCACGCGCGGCGGTATCTCCATCGCCATGGGCGACATGCTGATCCCGACCGCCAAGGAAGGCATCCTGGCCGAAGCCAGCCGCGAAGTGAAGGAAATCGACAAGCAGTACTCGTCGGGTCTGGTCACGTCCCAAGAACGCTACAACAACGTGGTGGACATCTGGGGCAAGGCCGGCGACAAGGTCGGCAAGGCGATGATGGAACAACTGGCCACCGAGCCCGTGATCAACCGTCACGGCGAAGAAGTGCGCCAGGAATCGTTCAACTCCATCTACATGATGGCTGACTCGGGCGCCCGCGGTTCGGCCGCCCAGATCCGCCAGCTGGCCGGTATGCGCGGCCTGATGGCCAAGCCGGACGGTTCCATTATCGAAACGCCCATTACCGCGAACTTCCGTGAAGGCCTGAACGTACTCCAGTACTTCATCTCGACTCACGGCGCGCGTAAGGGTCTGGCCGATACGGCACTGAAGACCGCGAACTCGGGCTACCTGACCCGTCGTCTGGTCGACGTGACGCAGGACTTGGTGATCACCGAGGACGATTGCGGCACCTCGCAGGGCTACAACATGAAGGCCCTGGTGGAAGGCGGTGAAGTCATCGAGCCGCTGCGCGACCGTATCCTGGGCCGCGTGGCTGCTGTTGACATCATCAACCCGGACACGCAGGAAACGGCCATCACCGCCGGCTCCTTGCTGGACGAAGACATGGTCGACATGATCGACCGCATCGGTGTGGACGAAGTCAAGGTCCGCACGCCGCTGACTTGCGAAACGCGTCACGGCCTGTGCGCGCACTGCTACGGCCGCGACCTCGGCCGCGGCTCGCCTGTCAACCAGGGCGAAGCGGTTGGCGTCATTGCCGCCCAGTCCATCGGTGAACCGGGCACGCAGCTGACGATGCGTACCTTCCACATCGGTGGCGCGGCATCGCGTTCGGCCCTGGCCAGCGCAGTCGAAACCAAGTCGAGCGGCACGGTGGGCTTTGCCAGCACGATGCGCTATGTCACCAACGCCAAGGGCGAACGCATCGCGATTTCGCGCTCGGGCGAACTGGCGATCTTCGACGACAACGGCCGCGAACGCGAACGCCACAAGATCCCGTACGGCGCGACCGTGCTGGTGGGCGATGGCGAGGCCGTGAAGGCTGGCGCGCGTCTGGCGACGTGGGATCCGCTGACCCGTCCGATCGTGTCGGAATACGGCGGTGCCGTCCGCTTCGAGAACATCGAAGAAGGCGTGACCGTTGCCAAGCAGGTGGACGAAGTCACCGGCCTGTCGACGCTCGTCGTCATCACGCCCAAGACCCGTGGCGGCAAGATCGTCATGCGTCCGCAGATCAAGCTGGCCAACGAGAACGGCGACGACGTCAAGATCGCCGGCACCGATCACTCGGTGAACATCACGTTCCCGGTGGGCGCGCTGATTACCGTGCGTGATGGCCAGCAGGTTGCCGTGGGTGAAGTTCTGGCGCGTATTCCGCAAGAATCGCAAAAGACCCGCGACATTACCGGCGGTCTGCCGCGTGTGGCCGAGCTGTTCGAAGCCCGTTCGCCGAAGGACGCCGGCATGCTCGCCGACGTCACCGGTACGGTTTCGTTCGGTAAGGACACCAAGGGCAAGCAGCGCCTGGTCATTACCGACCTGGAAGGCGTGAGCCACGAGTTCCTGATTCCGAAGGAAAAGCAGGTTCTGGTGCACGACGGCCAAGTGGTGAACAAGGGCGAAATGATCGTGGACGGCCCGGCCGATCCGCACGACATTCTGCGCCTGCAAGGCATCGAGAAGCTGGCAACCTACATCGTCGACGAAGTGCAGGACGTGTACCGTCTGCAAGGCGTGAAGATCAACGACAAGCACATCGAAGTGATTGTTCGTCAGATGCTGCGCCGCGTGAACATCGTTGATGCTGGTGATACCGAGTTCATCCCGGGCGAGCAGGTCGAGCGTTCCGAGCTGTTGAACGCGAACGATCGCTGCATCGCGGAAGACCGCATCCCCGCGACGTACGACAACGTGCTGCTGGGTATCACGAAGGCCTCGTTGTCGACCGACTCGTTCATCTCGGCCGCTTCGTTCCAGGAAACCACGCGTGTCCTGACCGAAGCCGCCATCATGGGCAAGCGCGACGACCTGCGTGGCCTGAAGGAAAACGTCATCGTCGGCCGCCTGATTCCGGCGGGTACCGGCTTGGCGTACCACCACGCCCGTCGCGACAAGGAAGAGCTGGAGGCGGCGGAACGCGAAGCCGCTCGCCAGCTGGCCAACCCGTTCGAAGACTCGCCGGTTACGGTGGGCTCGGACGCCGATGCCCCGTCGGCCGACGTGGGCACCGAGGACGCCGCCGAATAAGCGGCTCGTCCGGCGAATCCCCCGCGCAGTGCGGGCGGGGGAGGCCAGAAGCAAAAAGGCCGCTGATGCAAATCAGCGGCCTTTTTTTATCCGGGCGAAGGTGTTTTCGTCTTATTTTGATGCCTGGGCTTTGGCGCGCTGGAACACCGGGCCCCAGACGGGATGGCCGGCCTCGTTGGGAGCCAGCTCGAACGCCGGATCCAGCTGCAGGATACGGGCGAAGCTGTCCTCGCAAAGCTGGGCGTAGCGGCTGACGCAGTAGCTGAACGCCTGCAGCTTGTAGGCTTCGATGCGTACGGCCTTGCTGGACGACGCCAGTTCATCGGACCTGGCGACCTGGCGGATGACTTCGCCGTAGCGGCCGGCGCTGTACTGGTCGCGCACCTGCTGCAGTTGCGCCAGCGCCTCGGGCGTGGGTGGTTTTTCCGGCGGGGAGGCGGGCAGGCCGACGCAGCCCGCCAGCAAGACCGATACACCAAGCAGACTGCCAACTAAGCGAATTTTCATAGGCGTTCAACGAATTGAGGGATTTTGGCGATACGCTATCGTGCCACAGCCTGATGCGCTCGGACATTTTCGGCAATGTCCTTGCGTAACGGATTGGATAATATTCCGCTTATTAGCCGTCAACCGAATTTTTTGCGTTCATCGCGCAGTATTGAATATGTCCTCATCCGCCGGCCTGCATACGCCGCGCAGCCCTTTTTCCGGGGCTGCACCGCTAGCCTTGCGCCCCTTGAGCGCCATCGCCGCCAGCGCGGCCGGCGGCGTGCCGGAAGCGCGCATCAAGCGGTTGCTGTCGGACTTGCTGCCGTCGCTGATGGGTCTGCATGCGCAGGGTGAAATATGTGGCGACATTTCCCTGGACACGGTGGGCATGGACGAAGGCGCGCGTGCGCATCTGCTGCCCGAATTGTCTGTGCCACGCTCGCGCCGGGCGGGCGTGACCGCCGCACCGGGATTCGCGCCGTTCGAGTTGTACACCGACTCGGCGGATTGGCCCCGAGGGCCCTGGACCGACGTCTACGCATTGTGTGCGGTGATGTACGCCTTGGTCATCGGCCATCGGCCGCCGCCCGCTCCCGAGCGCCGGGCTACTGACACCTATGAACCCCTGGCCTCGCTGGGCCTGGCGAAATACACGCCTGCGTTTCTCAGCGTGATCGACCGGGGCTTGGCGATGTTGCCCGCCGACCGTCCCCAGACGCTGGCGGAACTGGCGGCCATGCTGAGCATATCCGCCTACGCCGAGGCCGCGCCGGTCGCCAATGACCCCGCCGTCGCCGAAGTCGCTGCCGCGCCCGCGGCGCCCGTGGAAACCGTGGGCAAGCCTCGCGGAGCGGGACGGCCGTTGCTGGCACTGTTGCTGGTGGTGGCTTTGATTGGCGCAGGCGTCTACGCCTGGGTCCACGTCGGACCCGGCGCGGGCAACGCCCTGATCACCCGGTCCGAACTGGTGCAGCCCAATCCGCCCGTCGTCCAGCCGGCGCCGCCGCCAGCCACCGCGCTGGCCCAGCCCCCCCAGCCGGCGGCGGTCATGCCGCAGAACACCGAGTCGGGTGCGGGTCCATCAGGATCCGCTGCCGCAACGGCCCTGGCGCCCGCGGCGGCAACGCCTGGAACGGCGCAGCCCGGCACGCCGGCGCCAGGTGCCCCGGCTGCGCCGGCGGGCGCTGCTGCAAATCCGGCGTCCGATACCAACCCGTCAGTGCTGGTGGATCCGAGCCAGGGAGGCGCCCCTTCCGCGCACGACCTGCAACCGCCCGCTGCGGCTGCCCAGGAAGACGCACCCAAACCGAAACCCGTACCTGTTCTGGTGCGGCTGGATATCCGTCCGTGGGGCGAGGTCTGGATCAACGGCATCGCGCGCGGCATCAGTCCTCCGGTCAAGGAGCTGCGGCTGATTCCGGGCAAGTATCAGGTGGTGCTGCGCAACGCGGATCTGCCACCATATCGGGCAACGCTGGAAATCAAGCCGGGCAAGCCGGCCGTCATTTCGCACGTCTTCCAATAACCCGCTGCCGCGCCATGCCTGGCTTCAGGCGGCCGGCGTATCGTCGGGTGCGGCCGGCAACTGCAGTGTAAAGACCGACCCCACGCCCACTTCGCTGCTTACCTCGACCTCGCCGCCATGGCGCTGTGCGACGGTGCGGACGAACGCCAGCCCCAGACCCGCGCCGCCCACATCCGCTTTGGTGTCGACGCCGACGCGGGAGAACGGTTCGAACAGCCGCGCCAGGTCTTGCTGGGCGATGCCTTGGCCCTGGTCACGGATGCTGGCGCGCCAGTAGCCTGGCACGGCATCAATGCCGCATTCGATGCGCGTTTGGGCGGGGCTGTACTTGATGGCGTTATCGATCAGATTGCACAGGGCCCGCATCAGCAGGGTCTGATCGCCGCGCACGTAAGCCGTCGGCAGCGGCGCGCGCACTTCCAGCTGGATGCCGCGCTTGTGCGCGGAGGCCCAGAACTCGTCTACGCCGTCTTGAAGCAGGCTGCCCAGATCCAGGTCGATCGCATGCAAGGTCATCGATTCTGCCCGCGTCAGGTGGACGAAATCGTCGACCAGATGCAGTGTCCGATTGGCCAGGGCGGCGATACGTGTGAGCGTGTTGTCCTTGCCCGAGGGTGCGCTGTCGCCTTCCTGCGTCATCTCTACCAGCGCCAGGATCGAGCTTTGCGGTGCCCGCATGTCATGCGAAATGAAGCGCAGGGTTTCCTCGCGCTGGCGTTCCGCCTGACGGATGCCGGAGATATCGGTCAACGTGGCGACCGTGCCGGCGAAGTTGCCTTCGGCCGTATGGATCGGGGCGCACTTCAGGATCAGATCGCGGCCGGCGCGGTCGCGCACTTCCAGGTCGGCCGTCCAGGGCGATTGGTCGGATACCAGCCCTTGGCCGCTCAGCACCTGGGCCACGCGTTGCCGGGTCGAATCATCGCTGATGGTCTTCTCGAGCAGATGCGTGGCCGGATGCCCGACGCGAGGCGGACGCATGCCCAGTCGCTGAAAGTACATCACCGCCGCCTGGTTGCGAAATTGCATGCGGCCTTCCTGGTCGAACACCAGCGTCGCATCGGGCATGCCGTCCAGGCCGTCGGCCAGGAACCGTCGCAGGTTGCGCACGCGGGCCAGGGCTCGCCGCAATTCACCGACCCGGCTTTCCAGCGACGCGCTGGGTCCGCTGGATTGGGCACGGGCTTCGTTCAGCACGGGCGGATACTCGCGTTGCAGTCGCCGAAGCTCGTTGTCCATGTAACGCAGCGCGGCCTCCTGGCTGCGCCAGCTCCAGAGGGGGTAGCACAGCGCCACGCCCACCAGTGCGGCAGTCGGCGCGAACCAGAGATAGCTGTGGCCCAGCAGCAGCAGGCTGGCCGTCAAGACGGCGATCAGCAAGCCGATATTGACCAGCAACGCCTGGTTCGGGGACAGGCGCCACAACGCCAGGCACGCCAGCAGCACGGGCAGGGCGGAGAACAGCGCATTGAGCCATGAGGGCGGAGGCTGGAAGGCGATGTCGTCATTGGCGGCCTGCAGCAGATTGGCAATGATCTCCACGCCGGGCATGCCGCTCACCTCATGCGAAACCGGCGTGGTGTAGGCATCGCCCAGCCCCGTCGCCCAGGCACCCACCAGCACGTATTTGCCGCGCAACTGTTCAGGCGGTACATCGCCGCGCAGGACCGACAGATAGGACACGGCGCGGGTATGGGCAGTGGGGCCGGCATAGGGGATCAGGACGCTGCCGTCCGGGCGGGCGCGCCGCAGCAGCCTTTCGCCCAACGTGGCCTGTCCGCCCACGTCCAGCATGCTCAGCGCGAAGTGCTGCCAGCGCTCGCCTGCGAACCGGGTGGTCAGCACTGCTGATCTCAATACGCCGTCGGCATCGATGCTGGCGTTGATGAAGCCGCTGCCGGCCGCCGCCTGCGCGAGCATCGGGATGGGGGCGCTGATGGAAGAGGGATAGGTGAGGCGGTCCAGCACGACCGGCAGGACGGTGCGGCCATTGCGCCGCAGGCTGTCGGCCAGAATCGCGTCATCGTTGGGGTGGACGGTATCGGGTTCGGCGAAGATCAGGTCCAGGCCGACGGCACGCGCTCCTTGCAGGCGGTCCAGCAAGGCCGCATGCACGGCGCGGCGCCAAGGCCAGCGACCCAGCGCGTCGATGCTGGTGTCGTCGATCGCGACGATGAGAATGTCTGGCGACATGTCGCGCCCCGTCAGCCCGACGGCGCGGTCATAGAGGATCTGGTCGATCCGCCCCAAACCGTTGAACGAGCCCAGCAGCGCGGCCAGCAGCGCCAGCGCCACCGTCAACCACAGGCCTGATCGCGAGGTCCGGTCGATGGGGTCGGTGGCGTCTGCCATGGCCGTCTGTTCAATACTCGGTCAAGGTCACGAATCCGCCGGAGCCGGTCGCGACGCCCAGGCCGCTGCTGGTCATGAGTTGGTTCACGCCGGTGAAGGTGGCCATGGCGTCCTGGCCGCCCAGGCCGAGCTCGTCAATGGCCCGCACGGACACGTAGAACGTGCCGGGGCCTGGCGCGCTGAAGCGGATATCCGCGTTGGCGAAGGCGGTCGAGGACACCAGCTGGGTGCCATCGGCGTCGCGCGAAACGCGTACCAGGTAGCCCTGTGCGCCGGGTACGGGCGCGAAGGCGCTGGTCCACACGCCGCCGCCCGCACGTTGGGGTTGGCCGAGCTGCGGGGCAGCCAGCAGCGGCCGCACGCCCGACACCTGACCGTCCATGCCGATGGCAGCGCCGTAGCCTCTTGCCACGGCAACCGGCTGCGCGGGCGCCGCACCAGGGGCATGCGGTTGCAACCGCACGCTGCCTTCCAGCACTTCGCTATGTACGCCCTTGGCGCCGCTCTGCACGCGAAAGCGCGTCCCGCGTACGCCGGTGACCGCCACGGGGGTGCGGACCTCGAAGCGTCCCACGCCTTGTCCGGCCGGCGCGACGGTGGACTCCACGCTGCCGCGTTCGACATGGATGACGGAATCGGTCAGGTCGGTGCCTTCGAATTGCCGCAGCCGGGTCAACTCGACGGCGCCATCAGCCGGCAGCGTCAGCTTGGAGCCGTCAGCCAGTTCCAGCGTGACAAAGCCGTTGGGCGCGGTAACGACCTTGCTGCCTTCGGCCACGTTGGCGCCCGGCTTGAGCGCCTGTCCGTTCAGATTCGCCTGGCCGCTGACGTGGACCACGCGCGCGTCGGCGGGGCGTTCGGGAATCATCGACAGCGGGATGCGCAGTTCCAGGCCGATGGGCAGCCGCTCCGGCGTGGTGACGCTGTTGAGCGTCTGCAGGGGGCTCCAGTTGGCCTGGTTGCGCGTGTACGTTGCCGCGATGTTGATCAACGTGTCGCCTTGGCGCACGCGATAGATGAAGTTCTCTCCCAGGGCGCCGGCGGGTTGGCTATGGGAGGAGGTGGCGAGCAGCAGGCCGGAAAGCAAGGCAAGCAAAGAAAGCGCGCGGCAGCGGCTCATGACTTTCAAATCTCCAGGTAATGCCGCCAGGCGCTAGGGCCCGGGGGGCAGGCTGTCATCGGCCGGGCTGATCAGTTCCAGCCGGTAGCCAAGCGCGTAGGACGAACTAAGGCGCACACCGTGTTCCGGGCGCAGCTGAAGCTTTTGCCGGATGTTGGACAGATGAGTGTCCAGCGTGCGGGAGGTGGCGGGAATCTCGCGATTCCAGACACATTCGGCCAGTACGTCACGCGACATGAGCCGACCCAGGTTGCGGAAAAAGAGCAGCGCCAGCTCGAATTCCTTGGGTGCCAGGGCGACCACGGCGCCGTTGAGCGAGATGGTGCGCGGTGCGGGATCGATGCGGTAGCTGGCGACCTCGAACGCTTCGTTGGCCGGTTCCGCGATCTGGCTGCGCCGCAACAGGGCCGCGACGCGCGCCAGCAATTCGAGCGGCCGCAAGGGCTTGACGATGTAGTCGTCGGCGCCGGCGCGCAGGCCTTCGACCAGGTCGTCTTCGCTGGAGCGATTGGTCAGGAAGATGACCGGAACGCGCGGGCCGATGTTGGCGCGTAGCCAGCGCACGACATCATCGCCATCGATATCGGGCAGATGCCAGTCCAGCAGCACCAGATCAAATGTCTCGGTACGCAACGCGGCAAGCAGGTCGCGGCTTTGCTGATAACTGGTGCAGGTATACCCGGCGGCAGTCAGGACTTGCTGGATACGTTTTGCCTGGTCCAGGTCGTCTTCCAGCGACGCGATTTTCATCAGACGTGGTCTCTCGCGAAGGTTGGCTGCGCAAGCGCGCCCTGTGGCGCCCTACTGCATGAAGGAAAGGATTTGTGTAATGGAATGATAACTCGCGGCGCGTCACTGTTGGCTACGTTGTGCCAAGAACTGTCAAACATTGCAAAGTTGACGAATCTTGACTGGAGTTGTTGCACAACAACGGGCCAAACTGTCCTGAACCGTCCAGTCGACCGGCGCAGTGGGCCGGGATCTGGCGGGGCGAAGGGATGGAATGAACATATGAATCAATTGCGCGTACTGATGATGTCGCCGGACGAGGCCGCACGTAACACCGCTGTGTCCGCACTGCTTCAAGCTGGGATTTCGGCTCGTGGCTGCTCGACGTCCCTGGAACTGTTTGGCCTGCTCAGCAGCAGCAGCTATGACGCCGTGGTGCTGAATGTAGGCACCCTGGGCGAAGTCGGCTACGCCCTGGTGGCCCGCTTGCATGGCTCGTCGTCCTTGGGAATCGTGGTGATGGGCAGCAATCTGTCCCTGGATACCCGCCTGCGCTGCCTGCAGAGCGGTGCGGACGCCTGCCTGCCCCCGCCGCAGGATCCCCGAGAACTCGCCTGCATCCTGCTGGCGTTGGCCCGGCGCCTGCCTGCCGGGCAGGACCATGCGGCGTTGGAAGAGCCGGCGCAGGGCCAATGGGAACTGCGTGACCAGGGCTGGACGCTGGCGGCGCCGTCCGGCGCGACCATTTCGCTGTCGGCCAACGAGCGGCTGATCGTGCGTTCCCTGCTGGAAGTGGCGGGTAGGGCGGTGGGACGCAGCGAGCTGGGCGATGAGCTGCGGGTGGAAGGGGGCGGTGCCCGTTCCAGCGGCTCGCGCAGTATTGATGTGATCGTCAGCCGTCTGCGCCGCAAGGCCGAGATGGCCGGCGTGATGTTGCCGATCCGCACGGTTTACGGCAGCGGTTACCTGTTCGCCGATCAATAGTCGTCCGTACCGTCTGGCGCGAGGGTAAACTGGGCCTCGGACCGCCGGACCGCCAGGCTCCGACCCGACTTTCAAGCGCCTGCCGCGGCTATTCCCGCTGTCCGGCTCCTGCGGACGGCGTCGCTGTTGCGCGATCGCGGCAATTTGGCCCCATTTTTGCCAACCCAGGTCCGACCTGCGCCTAACTCGCCGTCTTTTGCCGGCAACGCGCTTGCGCGCGGCGCTTACAAAACTTTTTGACAGTGCGCCCAGTTCTAAGCTATGCTAAAGGGCTTACTGCTTTATTCGCGCGCAAAGTTTGATACCACCAGCTGGCGTATCAAGGCGCCAGGAAGACAGGTCCGGCTACACCCAAGCGACGCTTTGCCATGCATGCATCTACTGCATGGCGGCGGAACTTGGCGGCCCAAGGCCAAAGGGGTGCGTCACGAGCCCCCGTCAACCGACGCTGCCATTTGACGGTATCAGGTTTGTGCGTTTGTCATGGTTTGTTGGCAAGCCCGCTCTTTTACGTATACGAACGTTTGAGGCGGTTTTGCGCGAACTGCCTTCTCTGAAAGCTCACTGCTTGAAGAGACGAGTACGTAAGTACTTACCAGTGGTACGTAAAAGGGATTTCAAAGGTCATGCCTACCATTAGCCAACTCGTGCGCAAGCCGCGCGAAGTCAGCATCATCAAAAGCAAGAGCCCCGCGCTCGAAAACTGCCCGCAACGCCGCGGCGTGTGCACTCGCGTGTACACCACCACCCCCAAGAAGCCGAACTCCGCTCTGCGTAAGGTTGCCAAAGTGCGTCTGACCAACGGTTACGAAGTCATTTCGTACATCGGCGGTGAAGGCCACAACCTGCAAGAGCACTCGGTGGTTCTGGTGCGTGGCGGTCGTGTGAAGGACTTGCCCGGTGTGCGTTATCACATCGTGCGCGGTTCCCTCGACCTGCAAGGCGTCAAGGATCGTAAGCAAGCCCGCTCGAAGTACGGCGCCAAGCGCCCGAAGAAGGCCTGATAACGAGTCAGCAGTACCCCCGCGTGGCGGTCATCCGTCATTAGGGAAGTGCAACCGCGCCATCCGGAGTATGGGAAGGTGCGCGGCACGTAAGGGGTCGTCCTATTGGGCGGCCATGGCCGTGTAATGAAACACGGTTCAACTGAACAGACACAAGGAAGCAACAATGCCCCGTCGTCGCGAAGTACCCAAGCGCGAGATCCTGCCCGATCCCAAGTTCGGCAGCGTCGAGCTCGCCAAGTTCATGAACGTCGTCATGCTGGACGGCAAGAAGGCCGTCGCCGAGCGCATCGTTTACGGTGCCCTCGAGCAAGTGCAAACCAAGACCGGCAAAGAGCCGATCGAAGTTTTCAGCCTGGCGATCAACAACATCAAGCCGATCGTCGAAGTGAAGAGCCGCCGCGTTGGCGGTGCCAACTACCAAGTGCCGGTTGAAGTGCGCCCCGTGCGCCGCCTGGCCCTGGCTATGCGTTGGCTCCGTGAAGCCGCCAAGAAGCGTGGCGAGAAGTCGATGGATCTGCGTCTTGCTGGCGAACTGATCGACGCCTCCGAAGGTCGTGGCGCCGCAATGAAGAAGCGCGAAGACACGCACAAGATGGCAGAGGCCAACAAGGCCTTCAGCCATTTCCGCTGGTAATTTAAGGACTAATCCACCATGGCCCGCAAAACCCCGATCGAGCGCTATCGCAACATTGGTATCTCTGCGCACATCGATGCAGGGAAAACCACCACGACCGAACGTATCCTGTTCTACACCGGCGTCAATCACAAGATTGGCGAAGTGCATGATGGCGCAGCCACCATGGACTGGATGGAGCAAGAGCAAGAGCGTGGCATCACCATTACGTCGGCAGCTACGACGGCGTTTTGGCGTGGCATGGCCGGCAACTACCCCGAACACCGCATCAACATCATCGACACCCCGGGGCACGTGGACTTCACCATCGAGGTGGAACGTTCCATGCGCGTCCTGGACGGTGCTTGCATGGTCTACTGCGCGGTGGGCGGTGTTCAGCCTCAGTCCGAAACCGTGTGGCGTCAAGCCAACAAGTACGGCGTGCCGCGTCTGGCGTTCGTCAACAAGATGGACCGCACCGGCGCCAACTTCTTCAAGGTCTATGACCAGCTGAAGACGCGTCTGCGCGCGAACCCCGTGCCCATCGTGATCCCCATCGGCGCCGAAGACACGTTCCAAGGCGTGGTCGATCTGGTCAAGATGAAGGCCATCATCTGGGACGAAGCCAGCCAAGGCACCAAGTTCGACTACAAGGACATTCCGGCCGAGCTGGAAGGTGCTGCGAACGAATGGCGCGAAAAGCTGGTTGAAGCCGCTGCCGAATCGTCGGAAGAGCTGATGAACAAGTACCTGGAAACGGGTACGCTGGACGAAGCCGAAATCAACCTGGCCATCCGTCAACGCACCATCGCTGGCGAAATCCAGCCGATGCTGTGCGGCACCGCCTTCAAGAACAAGGGCGTGCAGCGCATGCTGGACGCGGTCATCGACTACCTGCCTTCGCCCGTGGATATTCCCCCGGTCGACGGCATGGACGACGATGGCAACCCGGTTCAGCGTACGGCTGACGACGGCGAGAAGTTCTCGGCCCTGGCGTTCAAGCTGATGAGCGATCCGTTCGTTGGTCAACTGACCTTCGTTCGCGTTTACTCGGGCGTCCTGAAATCGGGCGATACGGTCTACAACCCCATCAAGGGCAAGAAGGAACGTATCGGCCGCATTCTGCAGATGCACGCGAACAACCGCGAAGAAATCAAGGAAGTGTTGGCAGGCGACATCGCCGCCGTGGTGGGTCTGAAAGACGTGACCACCGGCGAAACGCTGTGCGACATCGACTCCCACATCCTGCTCGAACGCATGGTGTTCCCGGAGCCCGTGATTTCGCAGGCTGTTGAACCCAAGTCGAAGGCTGACCAGGAAAAGATGGGTCTGGCGCTGTCGCGTCTGGCCCAGGAAGATCCGTCGTTCCGCGTGCGTAGCGACGAAGAATCCGGCCAAACCATCATTTCCGGCATGGGCGAGCTGCACCTGGAAATTCTGGTCGACCGCATGAAGCGCGAATTCGGCGTGGAAGCGAACGTCGGCAAGCCCCAGGTTGCCTACCGCGAAACCATCCGCAAGACCTGCGACGAAGTCGAAGGCAAGTTCGTCAAGCAGTCGGGCGGTCGCGGCCAGTACGGCCACGTGGTCCTGAAGGTCGAACCCCTGGCGCCTGGCGGTGGCTACGAATTCGTGGACGCCATCAAGGGCGGTGTGGTTCCTCGCGAATACATCCCCGCGGTGGACAAGGGCATCCAGGAAACGCTGCCTTCGGGCGTGCTGGCTGGCTACCCGATCGTCGACGTCAAGGTCACGCTGTTCTTCGGTTCGTACCACGATGTGGACTCGAACGAAAACGCGTTCAAGATGGCCGGCTCCATGGCATTCAAGGAAGGTCTGCGCAAGGCCAGCCCCGTGCTGCTGGAACCGATGATGGCCGTTGAAGTCGAAACGCCCGAAGACTACGCTGGTACCGTGATGGGCGATCTGTCCTCGCGTCGCGGCATGGTCCAAGGCATGGACGACATGGTTGGCGGCGGCAAGACCATCAAGGCTGAAGTTCCCCTGGCCGAGATGTTCGGTTACGCCACGAACCTGCGTTCGCTGACGCAAGGTCGTGCCACGTACACGATGGAATTCAAGCATTACTCCGAGGCCCCCAAGAACGTCGCTGACGAAGTCATCGCCGCTCGGGCCAAGTAAATAACCCTTGTCGGGCCGCCCATCCGGGCGGTTCGGCAGAAATCCAAGTTTCCTTGAAAGTTAAAGGATAGAGATCATGGCAAAAGGCAAGTTTGAACGTACCAAGCCGCACGTGAACGTGGGTACGATTGGTCACGTTGACCACGGCAAAACGACGTTGACGGCGGCGATCACGACCGTTCTGTCGAGCAAGTTTGGCGGC
>NZ_JAELTJ010001110.1 GCF_016428805.1 Achromobacter sp. ASV32 | reverse complement strand
CACCAAAAGTGCACCCTACTTATCGGCTCTTCTGCAAAATTCTGCAGTTATGTAGCCTTGGGCTTTTCTGGGAGTCCATTGATGATCTTGTCCACTTGCTCCATTTCTGTAGCATCGCAGGTCTGAGTGGGGTGGCCGGCCGCGACAAGATGCTCAACAGTGGTATCCAGCGCGGGCTGGTAATTTCTGCAAGCAGAGCTCAGAGCATAAATAGCCTTGCGCCTCACAGCCTCGGGGTGTTCTGCGCCAACAGCGAGCTCGACGAGAGGCTTGATGCCGCCAGCGGCGAGCAGGCGCTCCTGCGTCTTGACATTGTTTTGGACGGCGGTGCCAATGCACCAGGAAGCCATCTTGCGGATTTCGTCCTCGGGATGCTGGAG
>NZ_JAELTJ010001109.1 GCF_016428805.1 Achromobacter sp. ASV32 | reverse complement strand
CCCCCCCCCCCCCCCCCCCCCCCTCTCCACAACCGCATCGTCGTCGGCAGCGTCAGATGTGTATAAGAGACAGAGGCTACCCAGCTTTGAAAGACCAGCTGCAAGAGCTATCGAAGTTTATCTGGCACATCGTTACCTGCGGCGACTTGCCGAAAGAACGCCTCATATTAGAGACGCTGCGAGAGCAGAATGTAGTGGAGATGCCGACCGGTAACTCGGTGAGATTTTACGTTTTGTCAGCACTCCTACGTTATCTTTCATAGACGCAGAAGGACACGAAGCCAAGCCAAGGAAGATATGTTACAGCAGCCAGGGCAATCGCATTGTATTGGCAATGTGGATCATGCCACAAATGAGGCAAACACGGTACGGTCCCTAGC
>NZ_JAELTJ010001108.1 GCF_016428805.1 Achromobacter sp. ASV32 | reverse complement strand
GCCCTGAGTCACACGGCCCCCACAGAGTAACAGCTGAGGTTTGGGCACCCGACATCGGCTAGCGCCAACCCTGTTAAGTGCATATTCTCGATTGACCACCTACCCAGCAACTCTAAACATTTTCGCAAAGAATCGTGCCACCAATACCTGCAATTAGACCTAAGTGCCGACTGTTGGCTTTGTTTCCGAGCTGGAAATCACTTCAAAATGGGCGGCAACACAGCTGACCGATCCCCCGAGATAATTCCTATCCTGGGAAAGCCCAGTATTGTCGTGGACGATGGTCTCTGGTCAGACTGGATCGTACAAGATCTGCTGCAAGTCGCACCATCTTCCACTTACGTCCTAATAACCGACAGCAACCTCTGTGGACCTGTCTC
>NZ_JAELTJ010001107.1 GCF_016428805.1 Achromobacter sp. ASV32 | reverse complement strand
GTACAACGATGTGGAGGACCCGGCTGGTATGGAAGACCCCAAGGCACCCATGTATGTCGTTGCTGGTGGCCCGGGCAATATCGAAGGCACTGCTAAGCTGGGCAAGTCTCGGCCGTTTACTGCGTTTGGATATGACGAGGACTTTAGCTACGCGAGCTTCAAGGTTGCAGACGAGACTCACCTGGAGATCAGCTTCTTCAAGTCTTCTTCGGGCGAGTTGCTGGATCATTCCACTTTGTACAAGTCGCACAAGGACCAGTTTGTTGTGCACGAGCCGCCTGCGAAAAAGAGCGCGACGAAAAAATAATGGACAAAGCGAGATTAAGCTGAAATAGAGGGACTAGGGGGCTTGATTGTAGTTATTTGTTCCATACGTAATAT
>NZ_JAELTJ010001106.1 GCF_016428805.1 Achromobacter sp. ASV32 | reverse complement strand
CGCCACAACTATGTACGTGCAATATCTCGTCGACCCCTGGCCCGAGTAAATGAAAGCTAACCAGTATTTCTACAACAGCCTGCGAAACCGCTACTTGGCGAAGTATTCACTGCCTGTTTGTTTGGCCACTACATCCTCGCCCATCAGCTCCTCCCAGCCCTGAGCCGCGAGGCCAACTCGCCAGTCGCCCCCGGCCGTATCATCTGGACCAGCAGCATCGAAGCGCACCGCCAAACCTTCCACCTAGACGACATGCAATGTCTCTCGCGGCCCGTGTCATACGAATCCGTCAAGCGACTCACCGACATCCTCGCCCTCTCCGCCACCCTCCCCTCAGTACGCCCGATCTCCTCAAACTACATCCGCTTGCCAGACAACAAC
>NZ_JAELTJ010001105.1 GCF_016428805.1 Achromobacter sp. ASV32 | reverse complement strand
CCCACCCCCCCCCACCCCCCCCCCCCCCCCCCCCCCCACCCCCCCCCCCGCTCTCTTTTCTTCCCGGGCCCCCCCCGACTCCTACACCACCGAATCGTCGTCGGCAGCGTCAGATGTGTATATGAGACAGGACAACTCCCGACTTCCTGACGGTGCTGGAAAGCCCAAGCGGCCGATTTCCGGCGACGCGGCGTTTCGCACGGTGACGGCCTTCGAAGGCAATGCCGGCCGCGCCGAGGCCGGCGTGTGGGCTGTCTCTTATACACATAACCGAGCCCACGAGACCTAATAACCGACAGCGTAAGCCGTCTTCAGCGGGTAAAGAGGGGGGGGGGGGGGGGGGGGGGGGGGGGGGGGGGGGGGGGGGGGGGGGGGGGGGGG
>NZ_JAELTJ010001104.1 GCF_016428805.1 Achromobacter sp. ASV32 | reverse complement strand
CCCCCCCCCCCCCCCCCCCCCCCCCCCCCCCCCCCCCCCCCCCCCCCCCCCCCCCTTTTTTTCTCGCAGAAGTCGCCATACGAGATCGGTTATTATGTCTCGTGGGCTCGGAGATCTCCCCCCCCGACAGCCTCTGTACGTTGTCTCATTGGTCAAATAGCCGAGGCGCGGTTGAGCGGCAACTTGCTTGCTAACACTCTTTGCGCAGACGGAATCGGTGGATATCGCATGCAAAACCGCCAGCCCTATGGCTGTCTCTTATACACATCTGACGCTGCCGACGACGATGCGGTTGTGTAGATCACGGAGGTCGACGTAGTATTATAAAAGGAGGAGGTTATCGGAGGCGGCGGCGAGAGGGGGGGGGGGGGAGGGGTGGGG
>NZ_JAELTJ010001103.1 GCF_016428805.1 Achromobacter sp. ASV32 | reverse complement strand
GAATCTTCCTTCAGTGTCGTACGTGTTGCTGTCACTTCCGTGCTTGTCCTTGTGAATATTACTAGTGTATATACGAAAGAACGGGTCGGGCAGGAAACTGTTCAACGTGGGGTAGAAGAAGTTGCCGTGAATGACCATAACAGCTAGTGCGGAGAGTATGATGTTGAATCCGAGTTTGTGAAAGCCTCTGAACGTATCCATCGGCCAAATGACGCCATCGTGGTCCTGAATTTTGTAAGTTTACCAGGTATTTAGTGTGAAACGACGGAGTTTGCCCTTACTTGGTCGAAAAAGTCACAATGTTGTTGTAAGACCTGTACAAAAATTATTAAATTTTGTTAGAAGTACATCGCTCATTTCAAGTTTGCCTATCACTTACCG
>NZ_JAELTJ010001102.1 GCF_016428805.1 Achromobacter sp. ASV32 | reverse complement strand
CCCCCCCCCCCCCCCCCCCCCCCCCCCCCCCCCCCCCCCCCCCCCCCCCCTCTCTACAACTGACACCCCCCCCCCCGCTCTCTACACCACCGCATCGTCGTCGGCAGCGTCAGATGTGTATAAGAGACAGCGACAAACCGGCCATCAAGGAGACGGAATACGACGCCTTTGGCAAAGGTCTGGGTCACTGGCAGATTGCCGCGCAGCAGCACATGAGCTTCTTTGAGCACCTTGAAAACGAAGAGCTGTGGCTGTCTCTTATACACATCTCCGAGCCCACGAGACCTAATAACCGATCTCGTGTGACGTCTTCTGCTTGAAAATCGGGGGGGGGGGGGGGGGGGGGGGGGGGGGGGGGGGGGGGGGGGGGGGGGGGGGGGG
>NZ_JAELTJ010001101.1 GCF_016428805.1 Achromobacter sp. ASV32 | reverse complement strand
CCATCGCGGTGACCAAGGTCTGGACATGGCGCTGCATTCGCCGGTGGAGCTGATCCTGCTGGACATCATGCTGCCCAACGAAAGTGGGCTGACCATCCTCTCGCGGCTGCGTCATGAGCGTGGTACGCCGGTGATATTGATGTCGGCCCTGGGCGCCGAGCAGGACCGCATCACCGGGTTCAGCCAGGGCGCTGATGACTACTTGCCCAAGCCGTTCAGCCTGGCGGAACTCGATGTGCGCATCGACGCCTTGCTGCGCCGTGTGGCGATAGATTGCGGCACGCGCACGCCGCCGTTGGCTGCGCGTGCTTCGGCATTGGCATTCGACAGCCAGGCGCGGGACGTGCGTTTCAACGGCGTCCCTGCCGGGCTCACCTCCTC
>NZ_JAELTJ010000114.1 GCF_016428805.1 Achromobacter sp. ASV32 | reverse complement strand
CCCCCCCCCCCCCCCCCCCCCCCCCCCCCCCCCCCCCCCCCCCCCCCCCCCCCCCCCCCCCCCCCCCCCCCCCCCCCCCCCCCCCCCCCCCCCCCCCCCCCCCCCCCCCCCCCCCCCTTTCCACGCATACGACGGCATACGAGATCGGTTATTAGGTCTCGTGGGCTCGGAGATGTGTATAAGAGACAGGCTGTGCTGGCTGGCCGTGGCACGGCGCGCGGCGTCCGGCACGCAGACCGCGGCCAGCGCGCCCCGCGCCCGCGCGCCGCGCAGCCGGGTCTGCCTGCTGGCGGCGTTCTTCGGGCTGGGCACCGGCGCCTACACCCTGGTGCTGGCCTGGCTGTCGCCCTACTACACCGCGCGTGGCTGGACGCCGTTGGCGGCCGGCCAATTGCTGGGCGCCGTCACGGTCGCCGAGATCGTTGCGGGCCTGGCGGTGTCGGCGGCCATCGGCCGCCTGCCCGACCGCCGTCCGGCGCTGTACGCCGCGATCGGCGCCTTGCTGGCCGGGCTGGCCGGCCTGGTGGCCGCACCCGACGCGCTGGCCTGGCCCGCCGCGGTGCTGGCCGGCCTGGGCATCGGCGCCCTGTTCCCGCTGTCGCTGATCGTCACCCTGGACCATGCCGCAACACCGGCCGAAGCCGGCCGTCTGGCCGCGCTGGTGCAAGGCGCGGGTTATCTCATTGCTGCGTTGTTCCCGTTTGCCGCGGGCCTGGTGCGCCAGCACCTGGCCGACCTGGCCCCGGCGTGGATCGCGATGATGCTGATCTGCCTGGCGTTGTTCGCGATGGCCGCGCGCTTGCGTCCCGCCGCAAGACGCTGAGTCAACGCGGGGGGTCTCACGCGCATCGGCAGACGGGAATGCCGTCGATGCGCCTAGGGATTTCCCGCAATCGTTTCGCCTTTGCCGCCTTGCGCGGCAATTTTTTTGGCTTCCTGAAAGGTGATCGGAAGTTTGGGTTTTTAGACTCCCGCATTCATTGAAATGTCAGCTATTTTTCAGGCCTAAGTCAGGCCGAAGAAGCGCAACAACAACGGGAGGAATGATCCAATGCAGTCAAAACGCAGTGCCATCAAGCGCGAGCTCTGGGCCGCGGGCACGATGATCGTGCTGGGCCTGGGCGCCATCGCGCAGGCGTCCACATACACCCTGGGCAGCTTGGCCCGCATGGGCCCGGGCCTGTTTCCGGCCATTCTTGGCGTGATCCTGGTGCTGTTGGGCCTGATCATCGCCCGCATGGCCTACGCGCCGTTGACCGTCGAGGAAGACGCCGAAGACATCCCGCCGCCGCAATGGCGCGGCTGGGGCTGCATCATCGGCGGCCTGCTGGCATTCATGCTGTTCGGCAAGTTCGGCGGCCTGATTCCCGCGACCTTCGCGCTGGTCTTCATTTCGGCCCTGGGCGACCGTGACCACACCTGGCGCAGCGCCGCGGTGCTCGCCGTGGGCGTGACGCTGCTGGGCGTCGCCGTTTTCTCGTGGGGCCTGCAGCTGCAGTTCCCGCTGTTGCGCTGGGGCTGATCGATGGAAATCTTCAATAACCTGATGCACGGGTTCTCCGTCGCGTTCGCGCTGGACAACCTGCTGTGGGCCGTGTTCGGCGTCTTCAT
Organism: Achromobacter sp. ASV32; assembly: GCF_016428805.1. GTDB lineage: Bacteria > Pseudomonadota > Gammaproteobacteria > Burkholderiales > Burkholderiaceae_B > Achromobacter. The sequence goes on along the minus strand of NZ_JAELTJ010000114.1, from coordinate 17,663 downwards.
GGGCAACCTGATCGGCGTGCTGCCGGGCATGGGCGTGCTGGCCGCCATCTCGATCCTGCTGCCGCTGACCTACACCATGACGCCGACCGCGGCGCTGGTGATGCTGTCGGGCATCTACTACGGTTCGCAATACGGCGGCGGCATCACTTCGATCATGCTGAATCTGCCGGGCACCGCGTCACACGCGGTGGCGTGCCTGGACGGCAATCCGCTCGCCCGCAACGGCAAGGCCGGCTCGGCGCTGTTCATGCTGATGTTCTCGTCGTTCTGCGGCGCCTCGGTGGGCATCCTGGCGATGATCCTGTTCTCGCCGCTGCTGGTCGACGTGGCCTTCAAGTTCGGCCCCGCCGAGTACTTCTCGATGATGATGCTGGGCCTGCTGGCCGGCGCGACGCTGGCCAAGGGATCGGCCATCAAGGGCGTGGCGATGGTGGTGGTCGGCCTGCTGCTGGGCGTGGTGGGCACGGACGTCAACACCGGCACCATGCGCTTTCACTTCGGCATCCTGGAACTGAGCGACGGCCTGCAGATCGTGGCATTGGCGATGGGTTTGTTCGGCGTGGCCGACTTCCTGAAGAACATCAACCAGATCGGCGGCGACGCCAAGGTCACCAGCGGCAAGATCAGCATGAAGTCGATGCGCCCTGAAGCCGGCGACATCAGGCAATCGCGCGGCGCCCTGGTGCGCGGCACCGCCATCGGCGCGGCCTTCGGCATTCTGCCGGGCACCGGCCCGACCATCGCCTCGTTCATCTCGTACGCGGTGGAAAAGAAAGTGGCGCGCGAGCCGCGCCGCTTTGGCCGCGGCGCCATCGAAGGCATCGCCGGCCCCGAGGCCGCCACCAGCGCATCGACGCAGACCAGTTTCATTCCCACCATGAGCCTGGGCATTCCCGGCGACCCGGTGATGGCGTTGATGCTGGGCGCGCTGATCATCCACGGTATCCAGCCGGGTCCGCAGATGATGATCGAGCACGCCGACATGTTCTGGGGGCTGATCGCCAGCTTCTGGGTCGGCAACGTGCTGCTCCTGCTGCTGAACCTGCCGCTGATCGGCATGTGGGTACGCCTGTTGACGGTGCCGTTCCGCTATCTGTTCCCGGCGGCGCTGTTCTTTGTCTGCGTCGGGGTCTACAGCACCAACAACAACCTGTTCGACGTCGGCATGGTGACGCTGTTCGGCGCCGCGGGCTACGCGCTGATCCGCTTGCGCTTCGAGCCCGCCCCGCTGCTCCTGGGCTTCGTGCTGGGACCGATGGTGGAAGAGAACTTCCGCCGCGCCCTGCTGCTGTCGCGCGGCGAGCTGTCCATTTTCGTGACGCGTCCGATCAGCCTGGGCTTCGTGCTGGCGTGCGTGCTGCTGATCGCGCTGCTGCTGGTGTCGGCGGTGCGTCAGCGCAACAAGACGCGGGTGGCTTTGGAAACGTCCAGCTCGACGGCCTGATCCTCGTCCGGCCAGCGTAAGACGCCGCAGCCGCCCTCGGGCGGCTGTTTTTCCTTGCCCGCGCGGATCAAGCCTCGGTGTCGGTGCCGGCCGGCGGCGCCTGATGGCCGTCGATGTGGCCCAGCGGCCGGCCCGGATCGAGCCGGTCGCGCACACGCTGCTTCAGGTCCTTGGCTTGCGGAAAGCCGCCGTCGCGCTTGCGGTCCCAGATCAGGTCGCCGTCATAGGTGACCTGGAAGACGCCGCCGGTGCCGGGTTGCAGCGCCACTTCACCCAGGTCGGTGGCAAAGGTGGACAGCAGTTCCTGCGCCATCCAGCCCGCGCGCAGCAGCCACTGGCACTGCGTGCAATAGCGGATGGCGATGCGCGGACGCGGGGCGGCGGTGGCAGCGGGATTGTCGGCGGTACGAATAGCGGCGGTACTCATGGCGCGGGACTCAAGTGGCGGTAGTCGTGGATAATGTCAGGTTTTCCCGGGCGCGCAACGCGCCCAGAGCCTGCCATGAAGTCTGCATTATCGCCCCGAGGCCAACGCTGGCTGATCGGCCTGTTGATGGGCCTGGTCACCCTGACGCCGATGGGCATCGATATCTATCTCCCGTCCCTGCCCGCCATGGCCGCGGGTTTTGGCCAGCCGGTCAGCGCGCTGCAAGCCAGCATCACACTTTTCATTTTCGCGGTGGGCGTGGGCCAGATGCTGATCGGCCCGCTGGCCGACCGCTACGGCCGCCGCCCGGTGGCGCTGGGCGGCGCGATCGCCTACCTGCTCGGGTCCGCGCTGGGCGCGGCCGCGACCTCGCTGGACCTGTTCTACGCGGCCCGCGTGATCCAGGGCCTGGGGGCCTGCTCGGCCTCGCTGGTGGCGTTTGCCGCGGTGCGCGACTGCTTCAGCCCGAGCGTCGGCGCGCGCGTGTACAGCTATCTGAACGGCGCCTTGTGCACCGTGCCCGCGCTGGCGCCGATGCTGGGCGGCGCGCTGGCCGTGCACGCAGGCTGGCGCAGCACCTTCGTGTTCATGGCGCTGTTCGCGCTGACGCTGGCCGCGCTGCTGGCCAGCCGCTTCGAAGAAACGCGAGCCGCGCCGCCGCCCGCCGGCGCCGCGCTCTACAGCCTGCGGCGCTATGCGCCCATCATCGCCAGTGGCCGCTTCCTGTATTTCGCCGTGTACGGCATGGCCGGCATGGCGATGATCCTGGTGTTCGTGTCGGCGGCGCCCGTGGTGCTGGTGCAGCAGTTGGGCTATTCCGAACTGGGCTTTTCCGCCTGGTTCGGCGGCAACGCGGTCATCAACATCGCGGCCTTCTTCCTGGCGCCCGTTTTCATTGCGCGCTTTGGCCGCTATGCCATGCTGCGCGTCGGCATGGTGGCGCTGTTGCTGGCCGGGCTGATGCATCTGGCCGCCTGGCGCTGGGCGCCGGCCGCCGCCTGGATCTTCATGTTGCCGGTGGCGGTGCTGACCGTGGGGTTTTCGCTGGCGCTGGGGTCCGCCCTGAGCCTGGCGCTGGAACCCTTCGGCGACCGCGCCGGCACGGCGGCCGCGGTCTATGGCCTGTTCCAGATGAGCGGCTCGGCCGTCATCGCCACCGTGCTGCTGGACGCCGGCGTGGCGCCGCAAGCCGCCATGGGACTGATCGGCGTGCTCGTCGTCGGCCCGCTGCTGTGCCTGACCGGCGTCATGGCGCGGCAGATGGCGGCGCGGCCGTCCTCCCCGGCCTGATGCCCGCGGGCCGGCCCCGCCCCCGTCAACCCGCCGCGCGCGGGGCGTTCGACAGGTGCATCAGCAACGCGCCGCCGGCGATCAGGCCCGCACCCAGCAAACGGCCCGGATTCAGGGCGCTGCCGACAAACCCCACCAGCGCATAGCGATCCAGCAACAGCGCCGCCAGCATCTGGCCCGCGATCACCGCCGCCAGGAAAGCGCCGGCGCCCAGGCGCGGCGCGAGCATCAGCGCGGCCGTGATGTAGATCACGCCAGCCAGGCCGCCGGTCCAGCCCCACCAGGGCAACTGGCCGATCGCCGAGAAACTGGGCGCCGGCACGCGCATCAGCGCCATCACGGCCATGGCCGCGATGGCGCTGATGGCCAGCGATGCCATCGTGGCCCACAAGGGGTGGCCCAGGTGGCGCCCGAGCGCGGCGTTGGCCCCTGCCTGAAACGGCACGAGCGCGCCCGCCACCACGGCGGCGGGAATGGCGATAAGGGAAGTCGAGTTCATGGCCTGCGTCCTGTGAAAAAGGGATTAGCGCTATTCTCTTATTCATCGAACCCGCAATCCAATTCGCTATTCGTCTATTGAATATGCACGCCACGAATAATCAAACCCCAGCCCCCGGGCACAACCTGCGGGCCGTGGACCTGAACCTGCTGGTGGTGCTGGATGCGTTGCTGCACGAACGCCATCTGACCCGCGCCGCCGCGCGGCTGCCAATGAGCCAGCCGGCGGTCAGCCATGCGCTGGCGCGCCTGCGCGTACTGCTGGGCGACCCCCTGTTCCACCGCACCCGCGGCGGCCTGCGGCCCACGCCGCATGCGCTGGCGCTGCAGGCGCCGTTGCACGACGTGCTGGCGCAGGTGCGCCGCCTGCTGGCCGGCGCCGTATTCGACCCGGCGGCCAGCCGCCGCGCGTTCCGCCTGGCCATGTCCGACTACGGCGCCAGCGTGGTGCTGCCGCCGCTGCTGCGACATCTGCGGCACGAGGCGCCGGGCATCGATCTGGAAATCAGCTACACCAGCCGCGGCGGCATGATTGCCGGGGTGGCCGATGGTCAGCTGGACCTGGCCCTGGCGGTGTTCGGTGAAACGCCGGCCGAGATCCGGCGCGCCGTGTTGTTCCACGAACCCTTTGTCTGCGTCACGGACGCCGCGAATCCGCTCGCGCCGCCAACGCTGGAGACCTATCTGGCGCGCCCCCACGTCCTGGTGGCGGCCAGCCAGGATCAACGTTCGGGCGAAGTGGACGCGGCCCTGGCCCGGATCGGCCAGACCCGCCGCGTGGCGTTGCGGCTGCCGCATTGGACGGCCGCCCCGGCCGTGCTGGCCGGCACCGACCTGGTATTGACGGTGGCGCGGCGCACGGTCGAACCGACGCCGCCCGGACTGGCGGTGGGCCCTGTGCCGTTTCCGATGGACCCGCTGGGCTTTGAAATGCTGTGGCACGAACGCGCCGACGGCGATGCCGGGCTGCGCTGGCTGCGCGAGCGGCTGGCCGCAATGCTGGCCTAGGGCCTGTTCGCACTGGAAGGCGCCTCGCACAGGCCCGGACGGGGCCTCGGCCCCACCCCTATTGGCGGGCCCGCGGCGCCATGAACTCCGGCCCGACCGGGTCCAGGATATTCTTTTCCAGCAGCTCGTTGATCTCGGCCATTTCGATGTCGGTCAGGTGCCAGCCGAAGGCCTCATCCACGCCTTCCAGCTGATCCGGCCGGCGCGCGCCCCACAAGGCGATGGTCGGCCCGCTATCGAGCACCCAGCGTATCGCCAGCGCCAGCACCGACTTGTCGCGGCGGATACGCGCGAAGGCGGCCAGTTCCTTGGTGGCGTGCACGTACTGGTCAAACCGCGGGCGGCGGAACTTCGGATCGCCCGAGCGCAGATCGTCGGACCCGAAGGTCGTGTCCACCGTCATGCGGCCCGACAACAGGCCGCGGCACAACGCGCCGTAGGCCAGCACGGCCAGCTTGTGGCGGCGGGCATACGGCAACACATCGTCTTCGATGGCGCGCTCAAACAGGTTGTAGGGCGGCTGCACCGATGCCAGCGGCAGCACGGCGCGGAACGCATCCATCTGCGCCGGCGAATAATTGCTGACGCCCACGGCCAGGATCTTGCCTTCGCGCTGCAGGTCCTGCAGCATGCGCGCCGTGTCCTCGATCGGCACCAGCGGGTCGGGCCAATGGATCTGGTACAGGTCGATGCGATCGGTGCGCAGGCGGCGCAGCGAATCTTCCACTTCGCGGCGGATGCGCGCGGGACTGGAATTGCGCCGTACGCCCTCGCCCGCCCATTCCAGGCCGGCCTTGGTGGCGATCACGGCCTGGTCGCGGATGCCCTGCAACGCCTGGCCGACCATTTCTTCGGCGTGGCCGAAACCGTACACCGGCGCGGTGTCGATCAGGTTGATGCCGCGCTCGATCGCGCAGCGCAAGGTCGCCACCGACGCGGCGTCGTCGGCGCCGCCCCACATCCAGCCGCCGATCGCCCAGGTCCCCAAGCCGATCCGGGACACAGGCGCGGGGATTCCTTCAATACGCATGGTCTCGATCAACATGCCTGGTTCTCCTGCACAAAAAGTTTGATGAGTGTAGGTCAGGTATTATTGAATCGGACTCAACGATCTATTCATTCCTGCATACCCCCCTCATGCCTTCCTATAGCCGCCACGACCTGGCCGACCTCAGCGCCTTCGCGGCCATCTGCCGGCGCGGCAGCTTTCGCCTGGCGGCCAGCGAGCTGGGCGTATCCACCTCGGCGCTCAGCCATGCCCTGCGCAATCTGGAAGACCGGCTCGGGGTCAAGCTGCTGAACCGCACGACCCGCTCGGTGGCCCCCACCGAGGCCGGCGCCAAGCTGGCAGCGCAGCTGGACCAGAGTTTCGGCGCCATCGGCGAAGCCCTGTCCGAACTGGGCCACTACCGCGCCGGCGCCTTGGGGGGCCTGCGCATCAATGTGCCACGCGACGCCTCGCGGCTGCTGCTCAGCCCGGTGCTGGCCCGCTATCTCGCCGAGTGCCCGGGCGTGAAGATCGAAGTCGTGGTCGACAACAACATGGTGGACATCGTCAAGGCGGGTTTCGACGCGGGCATCCGCTTTGGCGACACGGTGCCGCAGGACATGGTCTGCACGCCGCTGACGCCGCCGCTCAAATGGGTGGTGGTGGCCGCGCCCGGCTACCTGGGCCGCCAGGGCACGCCCAGGACGCCCGACGACCTGCTGCGCCACGCCTGCATCCGCCTGCGCCTGGGCGACCAGACCCTGTACCGCTGGGAACTGGGCCAGGGCAGCCAGGCCTGCGAAATCGACGTGCCCGGCGCGCTGATCGTCAACGAGACCGACATGGCGGTGGATGCCGCGCTGGACGGCCTGGGCCTGGCCTATTGCCTGGAACGCTATGCCGAGCCGCATCTGCGCGCCGGCCGCCTGCGGCGCGTGCTGGAAGACTGGTCGCCGGCCGGCGCGCCGCTGGTCATGTACTACCCCAGCCGGCGGCAACTGGCGCCGGCGCTCAGCCGCCTGATCCACGCCATCCGCGCCGCCAACGGATTGCCGGGCGCGATCGACCGCTAGCCTGCCGGGCGCAAGTTCCCAGCCCCGCCAACAATGCGGATAGCTGGCCTACTATTCCAGGAAACCCTTTATTCCTGGAGACATCATGGCCCCCGATTCCCCGGTGCAATCCGAGTCCCCCGCCCCGCTGCTGCTGCGCACGACGCACGACGGCATCGCCACGCTGCGGCTGAACCGGCCGGCGCAGTTCAATGCCTTGTCCGAAGGCTTGCTGGGCGCGCTGGCAGCGGAAATCGAGCTGCTCGGACAGGACGCATCGCTGCGCTGCGTGGTGCTGGAATCGGCCGGCCGCGCGTTCTGCGCCGGCCACGATCTGCGCGAGATGCGCAGCCAGCCGTCGTTCGACTATTACCTGGCGCTGTTTCGCCGATGCAGCGGCGTGATGCAAAGCCTGCAGGCCCTGCCCGTGCCGGTCATCGCCAAGGTCCGCGGCATCGCCACGGCGGCGGGCTGCCAACTGGTCGCCAGCTGCGATCTGGCGGTGGCGGCCGACAGCGCCACTTTCGCCGTGTCCGGCATCAACGCCGGCCTGTTCTGCTCGACGCCGGCCGTGGCGCTCAGCCGCAACGTGTCGGCCAAGCGGGCCTTTGAAATGCTGGTCACCGCCCGCTTCATCGACGCCGCCCAGGCGCGGGATTGGGGCCTGGTCAACGACATCGCGCCCGAGGCCGAACTGGATGCGCGGGTGCAGGCCCTGGCCGAGGTCATCGCCGCCAAGAGCCCCGCGGCGATCCGCTACGGCAAGCGCATGTTCTATGCACAGCGCCAGATGCCGCAGGCCGAGGCCTACGACTATGCCGCCGAGGTCATGGCGCGCAACATGATGGAAGAAGACGCCGCGGAAGGTATCGACGCTTTCCTGCAAAAACGCGCGCCACGCTGGCGCGGCTGAGCCTGGCGCCCGATGACCGGCCTGTGCCAGGCGCCTTCCCGTGTGAACCGGCCCTAGGCCAGCCAGCCCAGCGCCCACCCGCCCGCCGCGGCCGCCAGCACCACCCAGACGGGCGACCAGCGCGCGTAGACCAGCAAACCGAACAGCGCCAGCGCCAGGCCGAAGTCGGCCTTGGTCAGGATGGCGCCCGTCCACACCGGGTCGTACAGCGCGGACAGCAGGATGCCCACCACCGCCGCGTTCACGCCCGCCACCATGTTGCGCACGCCCGGCCGGCGCCGCAGGCTTTCCCAGAACGGCAGCGCGGCCCCCACCAGCAGCGCGCCCGGCAGGAAAATGGCCACCAGCAGCGCCAGACCGCCGGCCCAGCCCGACAAAGGACCGGCCCCGGCCGCGCCCAGGAACGCGGCGAACGTGAAAAGCGGGCCCGGCATGGCCTGCGCCACCCCGTAGCCCGCCAGGAAATCGGCGCCGGACACCATGCCGCCGTCCACCGCCACCGTCTGCAGCAGCGGCAGCACCACGTGGCCGCCCCCGAACACCAGCGCGCCCGCGCGGTAGAAGCCGGCAAGCTGCGCCGCCAGCGGCGAGCCCGACCCGGCGGCCCACAGCGGCAAGGCCACCAGCAACGCCACGAACAGCGCCAGGCACAGAGAGGCCGCGCGCCGCGACACGCCCTGGGCGCGGTTGGCCAGCAACGGCCGGGGCGGCACCTGCAGCAGCACCGCACCCGTCACGGCACCGAGCAGGATGGCGCCGACCTGCCCCAGCGTGGTGGGCAGCGCCACCGTGATCAGCGCGGCGGCCACCGCCAGGCCAGCCCGCGGCCGGTCCGGACAGAGCGAGCGGCCCATGCCCCACACTGCCTGCGCGATGACGGCCACCGCCGCCACCTTCAAGCCGTGCACCGCCGCCAGGCCCGACAGCCCGCCGATCCGCGCCAGCCCCATGCCCAGCAGCATCATGGCCAGGGCGGACGGCAATGTGAACGCCAACCAGGCGGCCAGCATGCCGGACCACCCGGCCCGCCGAAGGCCGAGCGCCATGCCGACCTGGCTGCTGGCCGGGCCGGGCAGAAATTGGCATAACGCCACCAGATCGGAAAAGGCGTAGTCGTCCAGCCAGTGGCGGCGGTCGACGAATTCTTCGCGGAAATAGGCCAGATGCGCCACCGGGCCGCCAAAGGCGGTCAGCCCCAGGCGCAGGAACGCCAGGAAGACCTCCAGGCAGGAGCCGTGCCCGGCTGGCGCGGCCTCGTGGGTCGCCGGTTTGCTGGCGACGCGTTCATCGGGGAAAGGCGGCTGCGGCGACATGGGTCGTGGCACTCTGACACGGGCGGGAACCCCGGATTGCGGCCCCCTGTTACCTGCTTATAGCCGGGCCGCGCCGCCGTTTCAATCCCGGCGCGCCGCCGCCGGCTGCACAGCGCTTCATGAATCTTCACAATTTCCACACAAACGCCGGGGGATTACTCCTGCCGCCGCCTGTAGCATGCCGCAGCCCATGGCGATGGCTCGACGCGCCCGGGCGGATGATGCGCGGCCACTGTGCCCAGGAGTTTCTCTATGCTTAAGTTTACGATCCGCATCTTCGTGGTCGCCGCAATCGCCTACATCGCCGCCTCGCAGCTGGTGAACCGCAGCCTGGGCTATCTGCTGGACTCGGTCAGCGCGGATCTTTCCTACCAGGCCGTGCGCGGGCAGATGTACGCCCTGCACAAGGACCTGGACCCGATCGAACCCGAATCGCGGGCGGCCTTCATCCGCGACACCCTGCGGCCGCACTACGGCCTGGAACTGAAGCTGGTCACGCCCGAACGCATCGAGGCCACCGACAAGGAAAAGCAGGACCTCGCCACGCGCGGCTTCATCATGCGCGACGAATACAACACGTACCTGGCGCCCTTGCCCGGCGAACCGCGGCAATGGCTGGAGATGCGCCTGCCGGGCGAGCCCACGCTGGAAAAATGGATCACCTGGACGGCCTGGCTGGCGCTGAGCCTGGTGCTGGCGGCCGTGTTGCTGCTGCTCTGGGCGCTGCCGGTGTGGCGCGACCTGGATGCGCTGCGCAATGCCACGCTGCGCATGGGCCAGGGCGACCTCGCCGTGCGTGCGCGGTTGTCGCATTTTTCCGGCATCCGCCACGTGGGCGAGAGCTTCAACCAGATGGCCGAGCGCATCGCCGCGCTGGTCGAAAACCAGCGCAGCCTGACCAACGCCGTGTCACACGAACTGCGCACGCCGCTGGCCCGCCTGTCATTCGAGGTCGACATGCTGGGGCAGGACAAATTCCAGGCCAAACGCGACCAGATCCTGCATGACATGCGCACCGATATCTCCGAACTTGAGGCGATGGTCGACGAGCTGCTGGTGTATGCCCGGCTGGAACGCCCCACCGAGGACATCGTCAAGCAGGAGACCGTGGACGTGCGCGACTGGCTGGGCGAAGCGCTGGCCCAGGTGGCGCACCAGGCCGATTCGCGCGGCGTGCGCTGCACGGTCCGCGACGACGGCCTGCCGGCCCACGTGCAACTGCACCCGCGCTACATGAGCCGCGCCTTGCTCAACCTGGTGCAGAACGCCGTGCGCTACGCCAATGCGCGCATCGAGATCTCGCTGACCGGCTGCCCCGCGGGCGGCTATGAACTGATCGTGGACGACGACGGCCCGGGCGTCGCCCCAGCCGACCGCGAACGCATCTTTGAGCCGTTCATCCGCGTGGATGAAAGCCGCGACCGCGGCACCGGCGGCGCGGGCCTGGGCCTGGCCATCGTCAAGCGCGTGGCGGCCAGCCACAAGGGCACGATCGAGGTCCAGCAAGGTCCACTGGGCGGCGCACGCTTCATCTTGCGTTGGATGTCGCCGCGCGATAGCGCCGCCTGATCGCCCGCCAGCTGGCGCTTTCAGTGTGCCGACTGGCACTGAGCGAGCGACGCAATCACACACTGGATTCGAACACCCGGGCCGGCGTATCGAAACCCAGCTCTCCTTATTGGGCAAACACTTCCGCATTACGGGCCGCGCGAGCTGCGGCGCACTATCCGATGCCGCTCACCGCCAAACGCTGTCCACCTGTATGTAGAACGCGTTCTGGTCCTTGCTGTGCGCCACGTCGATGCCCACCGACAGACCCAGCTTGCCGATGCGGCGCGTCGCTGGACTCGAGTTCGGACACCAACTGCCCCGAGAAGGTCGTGCGCGAATTGAAATGGGTATAGCGCGGGCCCGCATACCATTTCGATTCGCCGATTCAGAACACCAGCGTCGCCGAGGCCATGAAGGTGCTGCTGCTGTCCAGGCGGTTGGTGCTGCTGATGGTCGGCACCCAGCGCAGGCCCAACGACAGCGACCGCTTGTCGGCCAGTTTGCGGTCATAGGTCAGGACCGGACCCAGGGCCCAGTCGCGCCCCTTGAAGCCGTTCAGGCGATCCGCGGTGGGGCCGCTGTCGCTGCCCAACTGCTGTTGTGTGCCCAGCACCAAGCCCACGGCCAGGCCGTTGGAGAACATCTTGCGTCCCATTACGTCCATGCCGAAGATCGGCGCGTTGCGGTAGTCGGTATCCTGGTTGCGGGTGTAGAACTGCACGCTGGCCACGGTATCGAGCTGAAAGCCCGACTCGGGAAATATCTTGGTGTAGGCCACCTGCGGAATGAAGGTCCAGTTATTCAGGCTGGGATTGGCCAGCGCATTGGCGTCGTATTTGCCGGTGGGCGCCCACACATTCAGGCTCAATGCCATGTGCGAGGTTTCGGAAAAGTGGTAGCCGGCAATGATGGGCGAAAAATACAGATCGAACAGATTCGACGCCGTGTCGCTCTCGCCCGTGCTGCGGCCCAATGGCCCGGTCACCTTGGCATTCACCTTGGTCCATACATAGGGCAATGTCACGCTGGACGCGAAATTCCACCGCCCCGGCCCGGTGTCCCAGGTCTTGAGCAGCGTGGCCAGCGTAAAGGCCACTTTGCCTTCGACCCCGGCCGTCGCACGCTTGCCCAAGGGCACTTCGCGGCTGCCGCCCACCTTGCCGTCCAGATAGATCTCGGCAAAATTCACCGCCCAGATCGGCTCGGGCGACACAATGCCGGCGTTGGGCTGCACATTCGTCCCGCTGACCTGGCGGCCCAGCGCGCCTTCGGTGGCGTAGGACGCCAGCGGCGTAGCCAACGCGGCCGCGGCAAGCCAGGGCAGCGCGCGCACGCCCAGGCGGTTGTTGCACTTGACCATCGACATCATCGCTCCCCTTGTCCGTGATGCACCGGCGGCGCACCCCTCGGCCGCCGCCCTACGTGGTTCTCGCTACTTGCCTGGCCGGGCGCGCCGTCAAGGCGCCGGCTTCAGCGGCCAAATGTGATGTTGATTCCGGCAAAGACCGTGAATTGCGGCAAGCCTTCGCCCTTGTGCGCCACGGTCCATTGCGGCTCGACGAAGACGTTCAGGATGTTCTCCCCAGCAGGCCCTCTTTGCCGGGATGCACGGCCACCGCCGCGAGTCCGCCAGACCACTTGCCCGCCCCCAGCTCCGGGCGGGTTGCGGTTGGCATGGTCAGCATCGGCCCCACCCCGACATCCAGCGTGCCCTGGCTGAGCAGGAAAATATCGAACACGTTCAGATCGCCCAATCCGGTCTTGTAGCCGCCATCCAGCGTGGGGCGGGTACTGACCGGCGCGGTCATGCGCAGTATCTGCGGCACGCCGATCCAATCGCCGGGCGCGATCGGAATCGTTGGCCTGACCAGGAAATCATTGGTATGGGCGTTGGTGCCGAATAATCTTGGCGTGTAGTAATTCTGGAAATTCAACGATGGCGCGAGATTAAGCGGATTATTGCTTTGATTGGCATCATCGGCCGATTGCGCCTGCACGGACAGGCAAGGCCAGAGCGTGGCGCACGCGCCAGCCAATGTCAGAACCCTTCCCCGCCCCAAAAGCCGCCCTGCGAACTCGGTCATGCCCATGCCTTGTTCCCCGGTAATGGATCACATCTTGCAAAGACAAACGCCGTGCTGGTGCTGAGTTATTTCTTTTCCGAATAATAATAATTATTGAAAGGCTGAAATCTTGCGCAATATTGGCACAGAGTATTGAATTCACCAATAATGCGATCTTATTTTTTGTGCACACATTGCAACAGGCGTGGATGCGATCCGTCGCGCAAAAAAAAGCGGGAACACCGCCAAGGGTATTCCCGCTCCTGTCCGCCTTACCGGCGATCAACCTTGCGTGGCGTCTTCCTGAACCGCCCTGCGCGCATGGGCCTGGTCGATGCGCAGGCCGTCGCGCCGCGTAATTTCAAAGCGCCAGCCGCCCCAGGCGATGACCTCGCCCGCATCGGGGATGCGCCCTTCCACCCGCAGCAGGCCGCCCGCCAAGGTCGCATCGCCATGGTCGCCGGCCAGTTCGGCCGCCTCCAGCAGGCGCGCCGCCTCGGCCAGGGCCAGGCGGCCATCCAGCAACCATGAGCCATCGGACAATTGCAGCGCGTCCGGCGCTTCCTCGCTGTGTTCCGGCAGGTCGCCGGCCACGGCCGTCAGCACGTCCATCGGGGTCACCAGGCCTTCGCACACGCCGTGCTCGTCGACCACGATCAGCATGTGGTCGCGCGAGGCGCGCAGTTCTTCCAGCACCCGCAGCACCGGCGTGGTCTCCATCACGTAGCGGGGCTCGCGCGCCAGCTCCACCAGATCGATCGGGCCCGGGTTCTGCAGCAGCGGCAGCAGGTCCTTGAAGTGCAATACGCCCAGCACGTTGGCCGGATCGCCCGCGCACAGCGGCAGGCGCGAGTGACCGGACGCAAACTTGCGCACGATGACGTCGGGCGTATCGGCCACGTCCAGCCAGACCATGTCGCCACGCGCCACCATGATGGCGCGCACGTCGTGCGAGCCCATGGCCAGCACGCGTTCGATCATGGAGCTTTCTTCCGGCGCGAAGGCCGGTTCATCGCCCGCGCTGTCGACCAGCGCCACGACGTCATCGGCCTGCTGCGAGGCCTGGCCGCCGGGGCCCGCGCGCAGCAGGCGCAGCACCGCCTGCGCGGTGCGCTGGCGCCGGCCCAGGGCATGCGCCCCGCGTGCGCGGTTGCGGCGGGCCAGTTGGTTGCACAGCTCGATCAGGATCGAAAAACCGATGGCCGCGTACAGATAGCCCTTGGGCACGTGAAAGCCCAGGCCTTCGGCCACCAGGCTGAAGCCGATCATCAGCAGCAGGCCCAGGCACAGGATCACCACGGTCGGGTGGCGCGCCACGAAGCCCATCAGCGGACGGCTGGCCAGCATCATCACCGCCATGGCCAGGACCACGGCGATCATCATGATGCTCAGGTCATCGACCATGCCGACGGCGGTAATCACCGAGTCCAGCGAGAACACCGCATCCAGCACCACGATCTGCAGGATCACCTGCCAGAACACGGCATGCTGCGGCTTCTGGCCGCCGTCATGGCCGGCGCTGCCTTCCACCCGCTCGTGCAGTTCCATCGTGCCCTTGAACAGCAGGAACAGGCCGCCCAGGATCAGGATCAGGTCACGCCCCGAGATCTCGGCGCCCAGCACCGTGAACAGCGGCGCGGTCAGCGTCACCACCCAGGCAATGCTGGCCAGCAGACCCAGGCGCATCACCATCGCCAGCGTCAGGCCGATCATGCGGGCGCGGTTGCGCTGCGACGGCGGCAGCTTGTCGGCCAGAATGGCAATGAACACCAGGTTGTCGATACCCAGCACGATTTCAAGAATGACCAGCGTCGCCAGGCCAAGCCAGGCGGTAGGGTCGGACATCCAGTCGAAGATCATCAACGTTCCACGAAAATCAGAAAGGGGCGCACGCGCGCGCCCGGCAGGCCGGGGCTGTCGCCAGGGACAAGCTTAAGCGGGAAAGGATCGGGGCAAAGGCCCGACTTGCGCGTGCAGGCGGCGCGCGGCCGCCGATACGTGGCGTGGGGGCCGGCCTGGCATGGCCGGATGCCGGAAACCGGCTGGGAGGGGGTGCCGGGCGCCGCGCGGAGTGCGGCGCCCTACTAGGGGGCTCGTCGGTCATAGATGGCGAAACCGTCCTCGCTTGCCGGGCAAGCGCAGGCCGCGTGTTGCGCCGTGCTCTCGTTCTATCAGGAAGCTGAATATTAGCTGAAATCCATGGACGGCAAAAATCCGGGCAGACCCGCACGCGGCGCTTGTCGGCGCAGCGTAATCAGTGACAAACTCAGCGCAGGTTCACATAAGCTGTCGCGGGATCCCATTCACTCGGGAGCCGAACGCTCCGGAGGTCGCCGCCTCGCGGGCCTGTGCGCCGGGGGTATCGCCCCGGCCGCCTGGCTCCGCTGCTGGAGCGATGCATGGACGATCAACCTGTTTCCGGACGGCGCGGGCTGCTCAAGGCCCTGGCCGTGGGCGTACCTGGCGCCGCCTGGGCGCCCAAGGCCCTGGCCGCGCCCGACCAGCCCGCCCCGCCGGCCCCCTCGGGCACGGCCGCGCCGGCCCCCCACGCCAACCGCAGCCTGAAATTCCTGAACGCCCAGGAAGCCCTGTTGATGGACGCCATTGCCGCGCGGCTGATCCCGGCCGATGAACTCGGCCCGGGCGCAAAGGAAGCGGGCGTGACCCAGTTCCTGGACGGCCAATTGGCCGGCGCCTGGGGCGCGGGCGAGCAGTTCTATCGCCAGGGGCCATTCGAGAAAGGCACGCCGGAACAGGGCTATCAACTGTCGTTCACGCCCGCCGAGATGTTCCGCCGCGGGCTGGCCGCGCTGGACGCCGCCACGCGCAAGCAGGACGGCAAGCCCTTTGCCGAACTGGATGCGGCGCGCCAGGACGCCTGGCTGCACGACATGCAGGCCGGCAAGCCGGATTTTTCGCCGCTGCCCGCCGACGTGTTCTTCCAGGCCCTGCTCGACGCCACCATCGAAGGCTTCTTTTCCGATCCCCTCTATGGCGGCAACGCCGACATGGTGGGCTGGAAGCTGGTGGGCTTTCCCGGCGCCTTTGCCTCGTTCTCGAACGATATCGAACGCCACGGCGTGATCTGGGCCGGCAAGCCGGTCTCTATCGCCAATGCCCAGGGCCACACGATGAAACCGGGAGACTCGCATGGCTAAGACACTCCCCGCAGTGGACGTGGCGATCATCGGCGGCGGCTGGACCGGGTCCATCATCGGCAAGGAACTGGCGGCCGCGGGCCAGCGCGTGGTGGTGCTGGAACGCGGCGAGGCGCGCTGGCCATCGCCGGATTTCCAGGGCCCCTATGTGCACGATGAATTGAAATACACACGGCGCCACGAACTGCACCAGAACGCCGCCACCGAGACCTTCACCTTCCGCAACAACACCGACCAGAAGGCGCTGCCGATGCGCCGCTGGCAGTTCGCCTACCCCGGCACCCACCTGGGCGGCGCCGGCAACCATTGGTCCGGCGCGTACTACCGCTTCGATCCCACCGACTTTCGCATCCGCAGCCACTACACCGAACGCTATGGCGCCGCCATCTTCGACAAGGAGCTGACCTGTCAGGACTGGCCCATCAGCTACGACGAACTGGAACCCTGCTTCGACCGCTACGACTACCTGATCGGCGCGTCCGGCCAGGCCGGCAACCTGAAAGGCCAGAAGCAGGAAGGCGGCAATCCGTTCGAGCCCTGGCGCTCGCGCCCCTACCCCAATCCGCCCATGAAGGTGCCCTACGCGCCGGCGCTGTTCGGCGAGGCCGCCAGGAAGCTGGGCTACCACCCCTACGTGCAGCCTTCCGCGCTCTGTACCCGGCCCTATGTCAATACCGAAGGCCTGCACATGAGCGCCTGCGTGTATTGCGGCTTCTGTTCCAACTTCGGCTGCGAGCATTTCGCCAAGGCTTCGCCGCAGGTCTGTATCCTGCCGGTGGCGTTGAAGCTGCCAACCTTTGAAATCCGCACCGGCGCGCACGTGCTGCGGGTGGAACTGACGCCGGACAAGAAGCGCGCCCGCGGCGTGACCTACGTGGACGCGGCCGGCGAGGAAATCTTCCAGCCCGCCGAGATCGTGGTGCTGTGCGCCTTCGGCATCAACAACGTGCGGCTGTTGCTGCTGTCGGGCATCGGCAAACCCTACGATCCGGCCACCGACACCGGCGTGGTCGGGCGCAACTACACGCACCAGACCACCTCGGGCGTGAACCTGTTCTTCGACGAGTCCGTCAACATCAACCCATTCATGGGGGCTGGCGCCGTGGCGGTCACCATGGACGACTTCAGCGCCGACAACTTCGACCACGGCCCGCACGGTTTCGTGGGCGGCGGCTACCTGCAGATCCAGGTGGTCAGCGGCGCGCCCATCGGCTATCACCCTACGCCCAAGGGCACACCGGGCTGGGGCGCCGAATGGAAAAAGGCCGTCAAGCGCTACTACAACCATTCGGCCAACATCACCATCACCGGCTCGGCCCAGCCCTGGCGCGGCGGCTACCTGAGCCTGGATCCGACCTACAAGGACGCCTGGGGCCTGCCGCTGCTGCGGGTGACCTACGACTTTCCCGACAACGACATCCGCATGTCGGCCTTCCTGACCGAACGGGGCGACGAGATCGGCCGCGCCATGAAGGGCGTGACGCGCACCGAACCCGGCCCGCGCAAGCGCCCGTTCTCGGCAACGGTGTACCAGTCCACCCACCTGACCGGCGGCGCGGCCATGGGTGCCGATCCCGCCACCAGTGTGGTCAACCGGTACGGACAATCCTGGGACGTGCCCAACGTGTTCGTCACCGGGGCCGCGCTGTTCCCGCAGAACTCGGGCTACAACCCCACGGGCACGGTGGGCGCCACCGCCTACTGGATCGTCGAGAAAATCAAGGCGGACTATCTGCGTTCGCCGGGGCGGCTGGTGTAACCATGATCGAACATCTGTCTCTTATACACATCTCCGAGCCCACGAGACCTAATAACCGATCTCGTATGCCGGCTTCTGCTTGAAAATGGGGGGGGGGGGGGGGGGGGGGGGGGGGGGGGGGGGGGGGGGGGGGGGGGGGGGGGGGGGGGGGGGGGGGGGGGGGGGGGGGGGGGGGGGGGGGGGGGGGGGGGGGGGGGGG
>NZ_JAELTJ010001100.1 GCF_016428805.1 Achromobacter sp. ASV32 | reverse complement strand
CGTATGGAATGAGGCTTTTCCTAAGGACCTCAGAGGTTTCTGGCCCGCTGCGAATAGAATCAGCGGCTCAGTTTCTGTGTCTAAGAATTGGCGTCCTAATAGAAGAAACTTACTTATGACCATCGTAGATTCCAGCATAGAGTGTGTCCCTCCCATCTACCCCTGTCGTAGTGCCAACATCCCAGCGATCCTCTGACGGGATTTTAGTCCCAAGGCTGACCACGTCCACACGGCCCAGGCAACCGTCAGCAATGTTGAAAGAGAACGAGTCGGCGTCCTCGCGGATCCTCGCGTCGGCTTCTTCGTAACTCAACGGCTTCACAGGTGAAGTCACGGGAATTTGATCTTCATTAGAAACAACTTCAACAGCTGGAACGGCTC
>NZ_JAELTJ010001099.1 GCF_016428805.1 Achromobacter sp. ASV32 | reverse complement strand
CCCCCCCCCCCCCCCCCCCCCCCCCCCCCCCCCCCCCCCCCCCCCCCCCCCCCCCCCTTGTTCACCCATAAGACGGCATACGAGCTCGGTTATTAGGTCTCGTGGGCTCGGAGATGTGTATAAGAGACAGGTTAAGCGTTGACACAAGGGCTCGTATGAGCAGCCATGGTTTAGCCTTGGTGTCTTGCCCATTGGACAGATTTGCCTTGTACGCCAGAAAGAACCGCGCCTGATATTTTTCTGCGTCAAGTCTGTCTCTTATACACATCTGACGCTGCCGACGACGATGCGGTTGTGGAGTTGTGGGGGGGGGGGGGGGGGGTGGGAGGGGGGGGGGGGGGGGGGGGGGGGGGGGGGGGGGGGGGGGGGGGGGGGGGGGGG
>NZ_JAELTJ010001098.1 GCF_016428805.1 Achromobacter sp. ASV32 | reverse complement strand
GAGTTAAGCGCAAAACTATTTGTCAAGCGACGTAGGCTCTTACTGAAAACTATGAACAGCTCTTATTCGTCATTGGCGCAGCCTTGATCACCGTGGGCGTGCAAAAAGGTTTCGGTTGTCATGTCTGGGACATTCCGCAATCAGCTGCTTCAGAAGTGATCAAGTTTGACTACCTATCTCAGGCCTTTGGTATCGCTGCGTCATGTTTTGGCCGTCTTGCATTCATCATTTACCTTCTCGGTGTACTTCGACCTGGCCGCCTGCAAAGAATCGGAATGTATTTACTAATTGGAACACAAATAATTACTAATACTCTGTCTCTATTTATTATGTTTCTTCAGTGCCCTGAGCAAGGGTCAGCAATCTGGGACAGGCCAGGAA
>NZ_JAELTJ010001097.1 GCF_016428805.1 Achromobacter sp. ASV32 | reverse complement strand
CCCCCCCCCCCCCCCCCCCCCCCCCCCCCCCCCCCCCCCCCCCCCCCCCCCCCCCCTCTTTTCCCCGCCCCTCCCCCCCCCCCCCCCCCCCCCCCCGCCCCCGTGCCCTCCCACCCCCGTCCAACCCCCCCATCGTGGGCAGTGAGATGGGCTGGTATGGCAAAGCGAGGGGTGGGATATAGCAGGGTTTAATAAAGCAGACGAACAGACGAGTTAAAATCTCGATGTGACCGGGGGGGTGGTGTTTACATCCTGTCTCTAATACACATCTGACGCTGCCGACGACGATGCGGTTGTGTATATGTCGGTGGTAGACGGAGCAGAAGAAGGAGGGGGGGGGGGGGGGGGGGGGGGGGGGGGGGGGGGGGGGGGGGGGGGGGGG
>NZ_JAELTJ010001096.1 GCF_016428805.1 Achromobacter sp. ASV32 | reverse complement strand
CCCCCCCCCCCCCCCCCCCCCCCCCCCCCCCCCCCCCCCCCCCCCCCCCCCCCCCCCTCTTACAAGCCTACGACGGCATACGAGATCGGTTATTAGGTCTCGTGGGCTCGGAGATGTGTATAAGAGACAGTCATCACACCGCTTTGGTTTGCATTGACCATGCCACCTCTTAGAGTCATTACTGTGCGCCGCGTTGTCTTGGTTATTGGCACCATTATCCTCACGTGGCATTGCCGAGTCACGCGTGTATCCTGTCTCTTATACACATCTGACGCTGCCGACGACGATGCGGGTGTGTAGAGGGGGGTGGGGGGGGGGTGAAGTAAGGGGGGGGGGGGGGGGGGGGGGGGGGGGGGGGGGGGGGGGGGGGGGGGGGGGGGG
>NZ_JAELTJ010001095.1 GCF_016428805.1 Achromobacter sp. ASV32 | reverse complement strand
CCCCCCCCCCCCCCCCCCCCCCCCCCCCCCCCCCCCCCCCCCCCCCCCCCCCATCCCCCCCCCCCCCCCCCCCCCCCCCCACCCCACAACCGCATCGTCGTCGGCAGCGTCAGATGTGTATAAGAGACCCCCTCTTGGTGATGTCTACATCAGTGCGTTTTCTTTTTTTCTTTTTTTTCTTTTTTTTTTTTTCTTGGCCTCCCAGCGAGTGTCCAACTAACCAATTCTAGACGACGCTTTTGGCACTGCTCCTGTCTCTTATACACATCTCCGAGCCCACGAGACCTAATAACCGATCTCGGTTGGCGTGGTGGGCTTGGAAAAGGGGGGGGGGGGGGGGGGGGGGGGGGGGGGGGGGGGGGGGGGGGGGGGGGGGGGGGG
>NZ_JAELTJ010001094.1 GCF_016428805.1 Achromobacter sp. ASV32 | reverse complement strand
ATTGATGTCGTAATGTAAGTCACATTCGGTGCGGTAATCGCTTCGAGATAACCGGGCCCCTGGGTGTGTCGGCGACAATTGGGTGCAAATGGCGGAATAAAGGTTTCCAGAATATCTGGTCTAGCTTTCAAGTGCTTCCGAATGGCCTCGGTGAACCCGTCTCTGAGGCTCGCGTTCTCGTCTGAATCGCGCAGAAAGGTCCGGAAACCTCGCCACGTTTTATCCTCTACGTTCTTTCTGAACGAAACGTAATCTACTAAGACGTCGTCCTTATTGTGTCCAGATTCGTCAGCCGTCTGCGCCGTTTTTAGTGGTTCTGAATTTGCACAGTTGTTCGCCGTTAGGCCAACCCATGTGCTGCTGCGCACAAAATGGTAAAGA
>NZ_JAELTJ010001092.1 GCF_016428805.1 Achromobacter sp. ASV32 | reverse complement strand
CCCCCCCCCCCCCCCCCCCCCCCCCCCCCCCCCCCCCCCCCCCCCCCCCCCCCCCCTTCACGCACAACACGCCAACCGCGATCGGTTATTAGGTCTCGTGGGCTCGGAGATGTGTATACCCCCCCCACTATACACACACACACAAGGCACAAAAACTAGCGTGCAGGTGCAGGATTCCAGAGGTCCCGAGTTGCCATAGCCACGCCAGAGTCCCGCTGTAATTGGCTCGCGGGATGTGCTGTGGCGTAGCCTGGGCGCTGCTCCGTTCCTCTTAGTGGTACATTTTTGCCGCCAGAACTGCAGGGCCGTGTGTCTTGGGACCCCCCTGATGTACGAGTGTTGGCCCGTCTCTGTTGCTTGTCTGTAGCTAGTCTCATTGCC
>NZ_JAELTJ010001091.1 GCF_016428805.1 Achromobacter sp. ASV32 | reverse complement strand
CCCCCCCCCCCCCCCCCCCCCCCCCCCCCCCCCCCCCCCCCCCCCCCCCCCCCCCCCCTGTTCACGCCTAAGACGGAATACGAGATCGGTTATTAGGTCTCGTGGGCTCGGAGATGTGTATAAGAGACAGACTCAACGGCCCTGGAAGGCACTGCTGAAGCGCGAACTGGCTTTGCAGCGCACACTCCTGGCGCGGCTTCGTCTTTTTACGGTGCTGGACCTGCTAACCAAGCGGCTGAGGAGCTTTCGGACTGTCTCTTATACACATCTGACGCTGCCGACGACGATGCGGTTGTGTAGATGTCGGTGGTGGGCGGATCATTAAAGAAGGGGGGGGGGGGGGGGGGGGGGGGGGGGGGGGGGGGGGGGGGGGGGGGGGGG
>NZ_JAELTJ010000113.1 GCF_016428805.1 Achromobacter sp. ASV32 | reverse complement strand
CACCGCGGGCAGGTCGAGGTGATTTCCTCGCTGGAACGCGACGGCCGGCCGGTATTCCGCGACCTGCGTTGGGGCGTGTACGTAACACTGGCAGCCGATAGCGATTATGTGCGCCGCTGCTTCAAGGAATACGGTCTGGTCACGGATCCGGGGGGCAACTACACGGCCATGTACAAGCCGTACCACCTGATCGGGCTGGAACTGGGCATCAGCGTGGCCAGCGTGGGCCTGCGGCGCGAACCCACCGGTGCGCCGGCCGGCTGGCACGGCGACGTGGTGGCCACGGCCAAGCGCGACCTGCAGGCCGGCCAGTTGCTGGACGGCGAAGGCGGCTATACGGTGTACGGCCGCCTGATGCCGGCGCACGATTCGGTCGAAGAAGGCTACCTGCCGCTGGGGCTGTCGCACCAGGTCAAGCTCAAGCATGCCGTGCGGCAATCGCAGGCGATCCGCTGGAGCGATGTCGAATACGACGACCGATCGCAGGCGGTGCAGTTCCGCCGCGAAATGGAGCAGACCTTCGCTTGAATGCCTGGGGCCGGTGCGAGGCGCCGTCCAGTGTGAACAGGCCCTAGACCGGCGCCGGCCGTTCCGCCTGGAACAGCCGCAAGCGATCGGCGGCGTTGCGCAGGTGCTGCTCGGCCGCCCGGCCCGCTGCGTCGGGGTCGCCGCCTTCGATGGCGGCGAAGATCGCCTGGTGTTCGCTCTGCACGGCCGCCATGCGCTCGGCATACCTGCGCGCCGTGTTGTGGCGCGCGCTGCGGATGACGCGGCGCACATTGGCTTCCAGGTAGTCGTTCAGTGCCACCAGGTGCGGGTTGTGGGTCGCCTGCACGATGGACTGGTGGAACTGATAGTCCTCTTCGTCGCCCAGCTTGTCGTTGATCAGTGCGTATTCCATGCCGACCAGCGCCTGCCGCATTTTCTTCAGGTCGGCATCGCTGCGGCGCTGCGCGGCATAGCGCGCGGCAGTCACTTCGATGGACAGCATCAGTTCGAGGATGTGCTCCAGGTCCTGGCTGTCGCCCGGCGTGGGCGCGGCGATGCGAAAGGCATTGCGCTGGAAGTTGGGATCGACGAACACGCCGCTGCCCTGCTGCGACGTGATCAGGCCTTCGGATTTCAAGCGCGCCAGCGCTTCGCGCACGACGGCGCGGCTGACGGCGTAGATCTCGGTCAGCTGTTTTTCGGTGGGCAGGCGATCGCCGGGCGCGAGCGCGCCCTGGCGGATCTGCTCGGCCAACGCGTCGGCCACGCCGGCGGACAGCGAATGCCTGGGTGCGGCGCGTTGCGGGTCGGAATCCCGCTTGTCCTGTTCGGAAATGGGCTGCATGGGAATCATTAAAACGTAAGGCGGCTCGCGGGGCGGCGACCTTGGGTTATAGGAGTTTTCGACGTTTCACCACGGCCACGCCCTTGAAGATTTTAGGATTCTGCCGGATTCAAGGGCACGGCCGTTCCAGACTTTACGCGATATAGATGCCGCCGTTGACCTGCATCACTTCGCCGGTGACAAAGCCGGCCAGCGGCGAGCACAGGAAGGCGATGGCGCCGGCGATTTCGTCGGCGGTGCCAAAGCGGCGCAGCGGCGTGCTTTCCAGCAATTGCGCGCCCTTCTGGCCGATCAGGTCGTGAGTCATGGACGTGGCGATGATGCCGGGCGCCACCGCGTTCACGCGGATCAGCGGCGCCAGTTCCAGCGCCAGGCTGCGGGTGAAGCTCTGCACCGCGCCCTTGGACGCCGAATAGGCCGCGTGGGCATAGCTGCCGCGCTGCGCGGCCAGCGAGGTCAGGAGCACGATCGAGCCGTTCTGGCGCAAATGGCGCTGGGCGGCGCGGCACACGTAGAAGGTGCCGTCCAGGTTCACGCCCATCAACTTCTTCCAGGCCTCGTCGCTGGTGTCCTTGACCAGTTGCTCGGGGTAGATGCCGGCGCAGTGCACCAGGTGGTCCAGCCCGCCGAAATGCTGGGCGGCGCGTTCCAGCACCCGGTCGCAATCGGCCGAGACGGCCACGTCCAGCGCATGGGTGCAGACCCGCTGGCCGCTGGCGTCCAGTTCGGCCGCCACCTCGTCCAGGCGCGCCTTGTCGATATCGGTCAGCACCAACCGGGCGCCGTGGGCGGCCATCAGCCGCGCGGTCGCCAGACCGATGCCATTGCCCGCGCCGGTGATGGCCACGACCTGTCCTTCGAACGAAATCATCTTGTCTCCAAAACTTTATCCAGGCGATCCGCGCCGGGTTCCGGGCGCCGCCACGAATTCGATTGAACCGCCGAATCCGTTGCTTGACACGGGAAAAACGCTTGACCTATGATTTATCGGACAACTTGACAAAGTTGCCTGACAACTTGTGATGAAAGCGTAAATCAACTGGCGCTTTCAGGCAAGGGCGTCAGCAAAAAGCACGGCCACGGGCCGCAGGACAGGCAGGGGACAACCAGGTGGACATCACCGGCAGCACTACCGTATTCGCGATTGCGGCGGACCCGATCGCACACGTCAGGACGCCCCAGCGGCTCAACGCCCTGCTGCGCGAGCGCGCCGTGGACGGCGTGATGGTTCCCTTCCACGTGGCCGCCGCCGGCCTGCCCGGGCTGTTCGCGGGCCTGCGCGGCCTGGCGAACCTGGGCGGCATCGTCGTCACCGTGCCCCACAAGGAAAGCGCCGCCGCCCTGTGCGACGCGCTCACCCCGGCCGCGCAACTGATCGGCGCGGTCAACGCCGTGCGCGTGCAAAACGGCTGCCTGACCGGCGGCAACTTCGACGGCCTGGGCTTCGTGGCCGGCTTGCGCGGCCAGGGCCACGATCCGGCCGGCCGCCACGTCTACCTGGCGGGCCTGGGCGGCGCGGGCAAGGCCATCGCCTGTGCCATCGCCGATGCCGGCCCGGCCAGCCTGTCGCTCTACAACCGTTCTGCGGCCAAGGCCGAGGCCTTTGCCGCACGCCTGGCGCGGCATTACCCCGCGCTGGCCATCCACATCGCCGGCCCCCGCCCCGAGTCCTGTGACATCGCGATCAATGCGACCTCGCTGGGCCTGGCCGACACCGATCCCCTGCCCTTCCAGCTGGATGCCCTGGCGCCCGGCGTCGTAGTGGCCGACGCCGTGATGAGCCGCGTCGACACGCCGCTGCTGCGCGCCGCTGCCGCACGAGGCTGCCGCACCCATCCCGGCCTGTACATGCTGGAAGGCCAGATCACCGAAATTGCCCGGTTCCTGGGCATACAAGAGCCGCATCAAGCAGCTTGATTGATTCACGGACCCCACACTCCCGTCCCACGGAGGAGACACGCATGAAATTGGCTTTCACCACCGGCCTGCTGTGCCTGGCCGGCATTGCCGCATCGGCGCAGGCCGCGCCCGTCAAGATCGGCCTGATCGAAACGCTGTCGGGCCCGCAGGCCTCGACCGGCCTGATGTTCCGCGCCGCGGTCAAGTACGAGCTGGACCGCATCAACGCGGCCGGCGGCTGGAATGGCCAGCCGCTGGAACTGGTCGAATTCGACAACCAGGGCGGCCCGGTGGGCGCGTCCGACCGGTTCCGCGCCGCGGCCGCCGAAGGCGTGCAGATCCTGGTGCAGGGGTCGTCGTCGGCCATCTCCGGCCAGCTCACCGAAGACGTGCGCAAGCACAACCTGCGCAACCCGGGCAAGGAAGTCGTGTTCCTGAACGTGGGCGGCGAGGCGCTGGAACTGACCGGCCAGAAGTGCCACTTCTATCATTTCCGCTTCACCACCAACGCCGACCTGCGCGTGAAGGCGCTGGCCTCGGTCATGTCGGCCGACGGCACGCTGGGCAAGCGCGTGTATGCCATCAACCAGAACTATTCCTGGGGCCAGGACATGGAGGGCGCCACCGAGCGCTTCGCCAAGCAGTACGGCTATGAAGTGGTGGGCAAGACGCTGCACGAAGTCAACAAGATCCAGGACTTCGCGCCCTACGTGGCCCGCATCCGCGCGAGCAACCCCGACACCGTCATCACCGGCAACTGGTCCAACGACCTGCTGTTGCTGATGAAGGCCACCCAATCGGCCGGCCTGAAGGTGCGCTTTGCGACGGTGTTCCTGGACCAGGTGGGCAACCTGGCCAACGCCGGTGAGGTGGCGCTGGGCCACTACATCGCGCACCCGTACAACATCGAGGCGGCAGGCGAGGACGGCGCCAGGTTCGCCGAGGACTACAAGGCCAAGACCGGCCACTACCCCAGCTACACCGAGCCGCAGACCGTCATCGGCATCACCTTCCTGGGCGAAGCGCTCAAGCAGGTACAGCCCAAGGACGGCAAGTTGTCGGTGCCGGACCTGGCGCGCGCCCTGGAAAAGGTCACCTACACCTCGCCGCTGGGCACCTACACGATGCGCGCCGAAGACCACCAGGTGCAGCTGCCGATGGTGGTGTCCAAAGTCAGCAAGAACGCCAAGTACAAGGCCGACGGCACCGACATGGGCTTCGAGCCGGTCAAGGTGCTGGCGGCCGCGGACGTGTCCGCGCCGGTGCAGACCACCTGCAAGATGGTTCGCCCGGATTGAGCGATCCCGCCGCGGGTCCTGCCGCCCGCGGCGGCATCACAACAACGCTCACCGGCGCGGGCCGGAAAAACAGGGCGTGATGAATCGCCAGGCGCACTGCGCCTGGCGCGCAAGGATATTGGAGCGGACATGGAATACTTTACGGTCTCGCTGTTGAACGGCGTGATCTACGGCCTGCTACTTTTCATGGTGTCGGCAGGCCTGACGCTGATCTTCGGCATGATGGGCGTGCTCAACTTCGCGCACGCCTCGTTCTACATGATAGGCGCGTACGCCGCCTACACCCTGGCGCCCGTGACCGGGTTCTGGACCGCGCTGGCGCTGGCCACGGTCATCGCCGGCGTGCTGGGCATGGGCGTGGAACGCTACTTCCTGCGCCGCGTGCACAAGTTCGGCCACGCGCAGGAACTGCTGGTGACCTTCGGCCTGGCGTTCATCGTCGCCGAGCTCATCAAGCTGTTCTACGGCGACTTTCCGGTCGACTACCGCGTGCCGGCATTCCTGAACTTCGCGGCGTTCCGTGTGTTTGACGCCGACTACCCCTTCTATCGTTTGTTGATGGGCGGCGTATCGCTGGCGATGTTCGCGGTGATCTACCTGCTGCTGTCCCGCACCCGCGTGGGCATCGTAGTGCGTTCGGCGATCTACCGGCCGCGCATGGCCGAAGCCCTGGGCCACAACGTGCCGCTGGTATTCATGAGCGTGTTCGGCGTGGGCGCGGCCATGGCCGGGCTGGCCGGCGCGGTGGCCGGCGCGTTCTACACCACCAATCCGAACATGGCGCTGGAACTGGGCGTGCTGGTGTTCGTGGTGGTCGTGGTCGGCGGCCTGGGTTCGCTGGGCGGCGCCATGATCGCCTCGCTGCTGATCGGCCTGATCAGCTCGTTCTCGGTCGGTATCGATGCCAGCCTGGCGACCCTGTTCGGCCTGTTCGGCGCCGGCGAATGGGCCGAAAGCGTGGGCGGCCTGATGACCGTGAAGATTTCCAGCCTGGCCGCCACGCTGCCCTTCCTGCTGATGCTGGTGGTGCTGCTGGTCAAGCCATCGGGCCTGAAGGGAGAGCAAGCATGAGCCGGCCCCTGAACGCTACCGGCCGCGCCTCGGCCGCGCTGCTGCTCGTGGTCTGCGTGGCCGCGCTGTGCGCCCTGCCCTGGCTGCTGCCGGCCGGGCAACTGGTCGCGGCGGTGCAGATGCTGATCGCGGCCCTGTTCGCCTGCGCCTTCAACCTGCTGGCCGGCCAGGGGGGCATGCTGTCCTTTGGCCACGCCGCGTATTTTGGCGTGGGCACCTTCGCCACCATTCATGCCATGAACGCGCTGGGCGGCGCGGGCCTGTTGCCTACGCCGTTGATGCCGCTGGCAGGCGGCGTGGCCGGCCTGCTGTTCGGGCTGGTCGCGGGCTGGTTCGCCACCATGCGGTCCGGCGTGTATTTTTCGATGATCACGCTGGCGCTGGCCGAACTGCTGCACGCGCTGGCACCGCACCTGAAGGGCGTGTTCGGCGGCGAGGCCGGCGTGTCGGCGATGCGCATGCCGGCCTGGGGCTTTTCGTTCGGTTCGGACATCGAGGTGTACTTCCTGGTGCTGGCCTGGGTGCTGGTGTCGCTGGCGGCGCTGTACGGCCTGACCCGCACGCCGCTGGGCCGGCTGACGCTGGGCTTGCGCGAAAACGCCAACCGGCTGCGCTATCTGGGCTACCGGCCGCACGCGCTCAAGACCATGGTGTTCGCATTGTCGGCCATGTTCGCCGGCATCGCCGGCGGCCTGCAGGCCCTGAACATCGAAGCCGGCAACTACGTGCTGTTCGAGGTCAAGCTGTCCACCGATGCGGTGCTGTTCGCCTATATCGGCGGCGTCAACGCCTTCCTGGGGCCGGTGCTGGGCGCGTCCATCCTGACCTTCCTGTCGCAGACGCTGGCCGACATCACCCGTTCGTGGCTGCTTTACCAGGGCATTCTGTTCGTACTGGTGATGCTGTTCGTGCCGGACGGCCTGGTGGGCCTGGTGCAACGCGCGGCCAAGTCGCTGCGCGAGCGCGGGCTGGCCGACTGGCTGCCCCGCGCCGTGCTGACGGTGGTCAGCGGCCTGCTGCTGACGGGCGGCACGGTCTTCGCCGTGGAACTGCTGCAACGCATGTTCGCACGCGACTACCGCGCGCTGCTGGCGATGAACCCCGATGCCGGCTGGCCCGCCATCGCGCTGTTCGGCCGCGACTGGGCGCCGCTGGCGCTGTCCACCTGGCTGGTGCCGCTGGCGTTGTTCGCCGCGGGCCTGGCCGCCTGCCGCTGGGCCATTGCCCTGTGGCGCAGCGGCGCCGACGCCGCGCCCGCGCTGGAGGCCGCAAAATGAGCCACGATATCCTGACCCTTACCGATGTGCGCAAATCGTTCGGCGATGCGCAGATCATCCGCGGCGTGAACCTGCGGGTCGAAGCCGGCGAACGCCACGCCGTCATCGGCCCCAACGGCGCCGGCAAGTCAACGCTGTTCCACCTGATGTCGGGTTCGTTCGCGCCGACCTCGGGCGACATCAGTCTGCGTTCGCGCGCCATCGGCGGCCTGCCGCCGGAGCAGATCAATCGCCTGGGACTGGCCCGCTCATTCCAGATCACCAACGTGTTCCCGCGCCTGTCGGTGCGCGAGAACCTGCGCCTGGCGGTGCTGCGCATGCACGGCCTGGTCTACAACTTCTGGCGCCCCATCGCCCGCCACCGCGCGGTCAACGAGAACGTCGACCAATTGCTGGAAAAGGTGCGTCTTGCGCCCAAGCAGCACACCGCGGCGGGCGACCTGAACTATTCCGAGCAGCGCTCGCTGGAAATCGGCATGACGCTCGCCTCGCGCCCCAAGGTCATCCTGCTGGACGAGCCCATGGCCGGCATGTCGCAGCACGAAGTCGACTACACCGTCGAGCTCATCAAGGACGTGACGCGCGACTGCACGCTGCTGATCGTCGAACACGACATGCAGGTGGTGTTTTCGCTGGCCGACCGCATCAGCGTGCTGGTCTATGGCGAAATCCTGGCCACCGGCACGCCGGCCGAGATTCGCGGCGACGCCCGCGTGCGCGAAGCCTACCTGGGAGAGGAAACGGTATGAGCATGCAATCCCCCCTCTTGGCGCTGCAGGGCGTGCATGCCCACTACGGCAAGAGCCACATCCTGCACGGCATCGACCTGTCGGTGCACCGCGGCGAAGTGGTCAGCCTGCTGGGCCGCAACGGCGCCGGCCGGTCCACCACCATGAAAAGCATCATGGGCCTGGTGGACGTGACGGCGGGCCGCATCGCCGTCGAGGGCCGCGACATCACCAACAAGCGGCCCTTCGAGATCGCCCGCGCCGGCCTGGGCTTCGTGCCGGAAGAGCGCGAAGTCTTCGCCAACCTGACGGTGGACGAGAACCTGCGCATGGGCGAGCAACCGCCCCGCGCCGACGCGCCTGCCTGGACGATCGAGCAGATGTTCGGCTACTTCCCCCGCCTGAAGGAACGGCGCAACACCCGTGCCGGCAACCTGTCCGGCGGCGAACAGCAGATGCTGACCATGTGCCGCTCGCTGCTGGGCAACCCCAAGGTCATGCTGATCGACGAACCCACCGAAGGCCTGGCGCCCAAGATCGTGGAGGTGATCGCCGACGTGATCCGCGACATCCACCAGCGCGGCGTCTCGGTCGTATTGGTCGAACAGAAGCTGACCATCGCGCTGAAGGTCTCGACCCGGGTCAGTGTCATGGGTCACGGCCGCATCGTATTTGAAGGACCGCCCGCGCAGTTGCACGAGCGCCAGGACGTGGTGCAGGAATGGCTGGCGGTCTGACCGCCGCCTGTTCCCGCCCCGCAATACCGCCATCACGCACCGTTAAGGGCAAGCACTTGGACACTACCCCTGAAGTCCCGCAATCCGACGTCATCCATGCCGATCTGCACGGCAAGACCGTAGTGATCACCGGCGGCGCCAAAGGCATCGGCTACGCCACGGCCCAGGCCTTCATCCGCCAGGGCGCGCGCGTCGCGCTGCTGGACATGGACCCCGCTGCGCTGGCCGAGGCCGTCGCCGGCCTGCAAGCCGCTGGCGGCCAGGCGCTGGCCGCGCAGGCCTCGGTCACCGACGCCGACGCGGTCGAACGCGCCTTCGCCCAGGTCGAAAAGGCCTGGGGCGGCATCGACGTACTGGTCAACAACGCCGGCATCTCGGCCAACAAGCCCACCCTGGACGTCACCGTGGACGAATGGCGCCGCGCGGTCGACATCAACCTGACCGGCGTGTTCCTGTGCGCCCAGGCCGCCGGACGTCGCATGGTGCCCAAGGGTAAAGGCTGCATCATCAATCTCGCCTCCATGTACGGCGTGGTGGCCGCGCCCGACCGCGCGGCCTATTGCGCCACCAAGGGCGCGGTGGTGCTGCTGACCGAGACCCTGGCCGTGGAATGGGGCCCGCAGGGCGTGCGTGTCAACGCGCTGGCGCCAGGCTATGTGGAAACGGACCTGGTGCGCGACCTGGCCGCGCGCGGCCGCCTGGACCCCGAACGCCTCAAGCAGCGCACGCCCTTGCGGCGCATGGCGCAGCCGGCCGAAATGGCCGACCTGGCGGTCTTCCTGGCATCGCGCCAGGCCGCCTACATCACTGGACACACTCTCGTGGCCGATGGCGGCTGGAGCCGCTACAGCTACCTCTGACCGCATCGACGCACCCCTCATTTTCTGGAGATTCACTCATGGCCACCTACCAACCGCTCGGCTCCCAAGCGCCCTGGCGGCAACTGACGGTGCAGGCCGGCGACTGGCAGCAGGCGGACCCCGCGCTGCTGGCCACCATGCTGACCCAGCTGCACTGGATCCGCGCCTTTGAAGAGGCGGTACTGGACCTGGCCGCCGCCGGCCTGGTGCACGGCCCCGCGCACTCGTCCGTGGGCCAGGAAGGCGGCGCCGTCGGCTCGGTGCTGGCGCTGGGCGCCGGCGACCAGATCAACGGTTCGCACCGCGGCCACCATCAATTCCTGGCCAAGGCCTTGCAGCACGTGGCGCCGTCGGGTCTGGACCCGCGCAATCCGCTGACGCCCGCCATCGACGACGTGCTGCACAAGACGCTGGCCGAGATCATGGGCCTGGCGCAGGGCTATTGCCGCGGTCGTGGCGGCAGCATGCACCTGCGCTGGCTGGAAGCCGGCGCGCTGGGCACCAATGCCATCGTCGGCGGCGGCGTGCCGCTGGCGGCCGGCGCCGCCTGGGCGCACCGCCACGCCGGCACCGACCGCGTCGCCGTGACGTACTTCGGTGACGGCGCGGTGAACATCGGCTCGGTGCTGGAAACGATGAACCTGACCGCTGCGTGGAAGACGCCGCTGTGCTTTTTCATCGAGAACAACCGCTACGCCGTGTCGACCACGGTGGAAGAGTCCACCGCCGAACCGCGCCTGTCGGCGCGCGGCCAGGCCTTCAACATCCCGGCCTGGCAAGTGGACGGCATGGACCCGCTGGCCGTACACCTGGCCATGTCCGAGGCCGTCGCCCACATGCGCGCCGGCAACGGTCCGACCATCATCGAAGTGGACGTGTACCGCTTCTTCCACCAGAACGGCCCCTTCCCCGGCAGCGCTTTCGGCTATCGCAGCAAGGACGAGGAGGCGCAATGGCGCCGCCGCGATCCGCTGGACAAGATCGCCCGGGAAATGATCAGCCGCCAGTTGATCACGCAGGCCGAGGTCGATGCGTTGCGCCAACAATGCAAGGACGTGATGCGGGACGTCTCGGACCGCCTGACCGAAGCTGCCGACGGCGGCAAGCGCCGCGTGCGCGCCGACCTGTGGCCGCGCCCGGATTTCCGCGACGTGGGCCTGCGCAGCGACGGCGCTGAACTGGCGGGCCTGCGCTACCAGGACACCGACGAACATGCCGGCGCCCGCGTCGAACGCAAGTTCGTCGACGCCGTGGCCGACGTGCTGGACCGCCGCATGGAAACCGACCCTGGCGTGGTGGTGCTGGGCGAAGACGTGCATCGCCTCAAGGGCGGCACCAACGGCGCCACCCGCGGCCTGAAGGACAAGTACCCCGATCGCGTGCTGGGCACGCCGATTTCCGAAAACGCCTTCGCCGGCCTGGGCGGCGGCCTGGCCATGGACGGCCGCTACAGGCCGGTGGTGGAGTTCATGTACCCCGACTTCATGTGGGTCGCGGCCGATCAGATCTTCAACCAGATCGGCAAGGCCCGCCACATGTTCGGCGGCGACATCGACGTGCCGTTCGTGCTGCGCACCAAGGTCGCGATGGGCACCGGCTACGGCTCGCAGCACTCGATGGACCCGGCCGGCGTGTTCGCCACCGCGCCGGGCTGGCGCATCGTCGCCCCGTCCACGCCCTACGAATACATCGGCCTGATGAATACCGCGCTGGCCTCCAAGGACCCGGTGCTGGTGATCGAGCACGTGGACCTGTATGCCTCGTCGGGCGAGGTGCCCGATGGCGATCTGGACTACGCCATTCCTTTTGGCCGCGCGCGCGTGCGCCGCAGCGGCAGCAAGGTCACGGTGCTGACCTACCTGTCGATGGTCAGCCGCGCCCTGAAGGCCGCCGAAGAAGCCGGCGTGGATGCCGAAGTCATCGACCTGCGCACGCTGGACCGCGCCAGTCTGGACTGGGACACCATCGGCGCCAGCATCCAGAAGACCAACAACGTGCTGATCGTGGAGCAAGGCGCGCGCGGCACGTCGTACGGCGCGATGTTGGCCGACGAGATCCAGCGCCGCTATTTCGACTGGCTGGACCAGCCGGTCAAGCGCGTTACGGGCGGCGAAGCCTCGCCCAGCATTTCCAAGGTGCTGGAACGCGCGGCCTTTGCCGATACCGAGGAAGTGATCGCCGGCCTGGCCGACGTGCTGGCCGACCTGGGAGAAAATGCATGAGCGCCACCCTGGCCATGACCGTGCCCCTGGAAGTCGGCGTGTGCTGCGCCGACCTGGATGCCATGCTGGCGTTCTACACCGGCGTCGTGGGCCTGACGCTGGTGAATCGCGTCAGCGTACCGGCCGACAAGGCCCGGGCCACCGGCCTGACGACGCACGGCTACGACGTGGCGCGCCTGCAAACCGCCTACGGCGAACGCATCAAGCTGCTGCAACCCGCCACGGCCCCGGAAGCCGCCGTGCGCGGCGCCGCCATCCTGGACCGCCAGGGCGCGACCTACCTGACCTTTATCGTGCAAGACCTGGCCGGCACCGTTGCCCGCCTGCAATCGCGCGGCGTGGTCTTCGACAGCGCGCCCGCGCCCATGGAAGTGCGCCCCGGCACCTGGCTGGCTTTCTTCCGCGACCCCGAAGGCAATGTGCTGGAGCTGGTCGAATACGACGACCCCGCGGCCTACCGGCCCGACCTGGCCGTGCACGCAGAATAGGACGAACAACGTGGCAACCCTGATCAAACTCCCCTCTGTCGCCGCCGACGCGGATGGCGGCACGCTGCACCAGTGGCTCAAGCAGGAAGGCGACGCCGTCGCCGTCGGCGATGCCCTGGCCGAAATCGAAACCGAGAAAGCCATCGTCGAGATCAATGCCGAGCAGGCCGGCGTGCTGGGCCGCATCGTGGTGCCCGCGGGCACCGCGTCGGTGCCGATCAACACTGTGATCGGCGTGTTGCTGGCGCCGGATGAAGGCGCCGCGGCTATCGAACAAGCGCTGGCGCAAGGTGGAGTGACTGGCTCGCCTGCCGCCGGCGGCGCGGGCATGCCGGCCCAGGCGGCACCCGCCGGCAAGGCTGGAGCACCCGGGAACGCCGCGGCCTCCCCGGCGGCAGCGGCGGCCAGCCCCGCGTCATCGGCCGGCCACCCTTCGGCTACCGCCTCGACCGGTGCCGCACCCGCCGGCACAAGCCGGGCAGCGCAGGCATCGGCGCCCGGCGCCCGCGTCTTCGCCAGCCCCCTGGCCCGCCGCCTGGCCGCGCAATGGCATGTCGATCTGTTGGCCGTGCAAGGCACCGGTCCGCACGGCCGCATCGTGCGCCGCGACGTCGAAGCCGCGCGTGATCAGGCCCCCATCCCCGCCGCCCAAGCTGCGGCAGGCCGCGCACCGGCCCGCCGCGTGCCGCACACCGGCATGCGCCGCGCCATTGCCCGCCGCCTGACCGAAAGCAAGCAGCATGTGCCGCATTTCTACCTGACGCTGGACTGCCGCATGGACGCGCTGCTGGCCCTTCGCGCCCAGGCCAACCACGGCGGTACGGTCAAGCTGTCGGTCAACGACTTCATCGTCCGCGCCGCCGCCCTGGCCCTGCGCGAAGTGCCCGAAGTAAATGTCAGCTGGCACGATGACGCCATCGAATTGCACGCCGGCGCCGACGTCAGCGTGGCCGTGGCCACCGACGGCGGCCTGGTCACGCCCATCGTGCGCGACGCCGACGTGAAGTCCTTGTCCGCCATCGCCACGGAAATCGTGGAACTGGCCGGCCGCGCCAGGATCAACCGCCTGAAACCCGAAGAATTCACCGGCGGCTCGCTCACGGTCAGCAACCTGGGCATGTACGGCATCACGCAATTCGCGGCCATCATCAACCCGCCCCAGGCCGCGATCCTGGCGGTGGGCGCGGCCGAACGCCGCCCCGTGGTCGGCGAGAACGGCGACCTGATCGCCGCCACCGTCATGACCGTGACGCTGTCGGCCGATCATCGCGCGGTGGACGGCGCCGTCGGCGCGCGCTGGCTGGCCGCCTTCAAGGCGCTGATCGAGCACCCCGTGCGCATTCTGCTGTGAGCCCCGCCATGACCCATACAAGCTTTGACCTGGTGGTCGTAGGTGGCGGCCCCGGCGGCTACGTCGCCGCCATCCGTGCGGCCCAACTGGGCCTGTCCACCGCCCTTGTCGAACGCGCCGAGCTGGGCGGCATCTGCCTGAACTGGGGCTGCATCCCCACCAAGGCGCTGCTGCACAGCGCCACCGTACTGCGCGCCTGCCGCGAAGCCGCGCAGTACGGCGTAACGGGCGCCGCCGACGTGCAGGCCGATCTGGCCGCCATGGTGGCCCGCTCGCGCAAAGTCGCCAGCCGCCTGGGCCAGGGCGTGACCCACCTGATGAAAAAGAACGGCATCAAAGTGTTCGCCGCCAGCGCCAAGCTGGCCGGCGGCGGCCGCGTCACGCTCGACAATGGCGCCACCCTGTCCGCCCGCCACATCATCCTGGCCACCGGCGCCCGGGCCCGCGAATTGCCGGCCCTGCCCGCCGGCGAACGCATCTGGACCTACCGCCAGGCCCTCACGCCGCCAGCCATCCCCAAGTCGCTGCTGGTCGTGGGCGCGGGTGCCATCGGCGCCGAGTTCGCCAGCTTCTACCGCGCAGTGGGCGCCGAGGTCACCCTGATCGACATGACCGCCCAGATCCTGCCGCAGGAAGACGCCGACATCTCGGCGCTGGCCCGCAAGGCCTTCGAAAAGCAGGGCATCCGCGTCCTGACCCAGTGCGCGGTCCAGTCGGCCACCCTGACCGCCACCGGCGTCAAGACGGTGCTGGACCAGCAAGGCAAGCAAATCGAACTGGAAGTCGAACGCGTCATCGTCGCCGCCGGTATCGTCGGTAACGTCGAGAACCTGGGCCTGGAACACACCCGGGTCCAAGTCGAAAAGACCCACATCGTCACCGACGGCCTGTGCCGCACCGCCGAGCCTGGCCTCTACGCCATCGGCGACGTCGCGGGCGCCCCGTGGCTGGCCCACAAAGCCAGCCACGAAGCCGTGCTGTGCGTGGAAGCCATCGCCGGCAAACCCGTCCACCCCATCGACCCGCTGCGCATTCCGGCCTGCACCTACTCGCACCCCCAGGTCGCCAGCATCGGCATGACCGAAGCCCGTGCCCGCGACCACGCCAGGCAGACCGGCCGCGACATCCGCATCGGCACATTCACCTTTATCGGCAACGGCAAGGCCATCGCCATGGGCGAAGACCAGGGGCTGGTGAAAACGGTATTCGACGCCACCACCGGTGAACTGCTGGGCGCGCACATCATCCACCCGGAAGCATCAGAGTTGATTGCGGGCTATGGCGTGGCCGCCGCGCTGGAGGCCACCGAGGAAGACCTGATGCACACCGTCTTCGCCCACCCGACCCTGTCGGAAACGCTGCACGAATCGGTGCTGTCCGCGTTTGGCCGAGCGCTGCACGGTTAAAGCGAGGCACGCATGAAGTGCGCGGTGTTCCGTGCCAGGCGCAACCGCGCCTGGCACGCCCGGTTCAAAGCCGGCTGGCGAAGAAATCCAGAAAACACGCAATCCGCCGCGACAGCTGCGTATTGCGGTAGTACACCGCATGCATCGGCTGCAGATAGTCGGTGTGGATGTCTTCCATGATCCTCACCAGCCGTCCCGCATCCAGGTCTTCCTGAGACACAAAGTCGGACAGGCACGCAATCCCCACCCCTCGCAACGCCAGCTGCCGCTGGGTTTCCCCGCTGGAGGTCGCGAGCGTAGGCGTGGCGAGATAACTCGAACCGCCCGCATGACGCAGCGGCCAGACATTCAGGCTTTCGGGCTGCGTAAACCCAAGCAGCTCATGCCCGTCCAGATCTTCGACGGTCCGCGGAACACCCCGCCGCGCCAGATACTCGGGACTCGCCATCAACCACCGCGGCCGCGGCCGCAACGGCCGCGCGTGCAAGGTCGAATCATTCAACGGCCCCATCCGCAACGCCACATCCGTGCGATGTTCGATCAGATCGACGATCCGGTCATTGCTGGTCAGCTCCAACGAAATCGCCGGATACTCTCGCCGAAAGTCCGCCACATGCGGCACCACGCAATGCAACATGACCGGCACCGACGCATCCACCCGCAACCGCCCCGCCGGCTGCTGATTCACAATACGCATACACTCTTCGGCCTCTTCCAGCGACTGCACAATCTGCCGCGCCTTCTGCAGAAAATGCGCCCCCTCGGCCGTCAGCTCCATCCGCCGCGTCGTCCGCGTCAACAGCGCGACCCCCAAATCCTCTTCCAACCGCGACAACCCCCGACTCACCCCCGAAGCCGTCTGCCCCAGCATTTCAGCGGCAGCACTCATCGAACCCGCATCGACGACGCCCAGAAAAAGGCGCAAAGCTTCAGAATTGAGGGCCATTTTTGATTCCCGGTCACAAGTCCCCAGATTCTATAGCGACCGCACGACTTAATCCGGCCCCCGACGCGCCCGCACCGCAAAGGGCCAACACCTGGAACATCGCAGGCCCAGGATCAGCACGTAAGCCATCGCCAAAGCTCGAGCGGCGCGAATACCGCGATGTTCCACGCTACCGCGCAGCGCCGGATGGGCGGCGCGCGAGACGGTCAGCCTGCGCAAACCGGTACCTGTCGCGCCGCCCATCACCGCCCCTCCCCCCTGACTGCGAACCACTAGAAAACCGCTCCCCACCCGCGCGAAGCGCACCCCCACCACAGTCAACAACCCAAATGCCAAACGCGGCCGCCCGCGCGGCCGCGGCTTGGCGACCCTGTAGATCCCATTCCCCGAACACGGGTCTGGCAACGCGACGAGTCTCAAAGGACGTAGCCCGTCTGGGCGGCGGCTTGCGCAGTGGGCAACCTCGATGCGCCCGAGGGAATCTGAAGGCCGTCGCCGAAGGCGACAACGAAGATGACGAGGGGGAAGTCCGGAGCGAACGCTCCGGACCGCAATCGTGGGCGCCCACTGCGCAAGCCGCCGCCCAGACGGGCGACCTACGAAGCACCCAGTCCCCACAACAAAGCAAATTCCCAGCCCACAATAAAAAACGGCGCCCTAAAAAAGGCGCCGTCTTCCAAGCATCAAAACAGGTTCAACGCTTCTGCTTCAACTGCGACAAATCCCGCACCGCCCCCCGATCCGCAGAAGTCGCCAACGCCGCATAAGCCTGCAACGCCAACGACACCACCCGCTCCCGATCCACAGGCTCCCAGGCATTCTCCCGCGCATTCATCGCCGCCCGACGCCGTGCCAGCTCCTCATCGGAAACCGCCAGATGCATCTTCCGGTTCGGAATATCGATCTCGATCGTATCGCCGTCTTCCACCAGCCCGATCGTGCCGCCTTCCGCCGCCTCCGGCGACGCATGCCCGATCACCAGCCCCGACGAGCCGCCCGAAAAACGCCCGTCCGTAAACAGCGCGCACGTCTTGCCCAGGCCCTTGGACTTCAGATAGGACGTCGGGTACAGCATCTCTTGCATCCCCGGACCGCCCTTCGGGCCTTCGTAGCGGATCACCACCACGTCGCCCGCCACGATCTTGTCGCCCAGAATGCCTTCCACGGCATCGTCCTGGCTCTCGAACACCCGCGCGCGGCCCGTAAAGACCCACTGCGACTCGTCCACACCCGCCGTCTTCACAATGCAGCCCTTCTCGGCCAGATTGCCATACAGCACCGCCAGGCCGCCGTCCTTCGAGTAGGCGTTTTCCTTGCTGCGGATGCAGCCCGTCTTGCGGTCCGTATCCAGCGTCAGGAACGTCGCGTCCTGGCTGAACGCCACCGTCGTCGGGATGCCGCCAGGCGCCGCGCGATAGAACTTCTGCGCGGCCTCGCCGGCGCCGCCCGCCACGTCCCACTGCTCGATCGCATTGCCCAGCGTGCCGCTGTGCACGTTGCCGCAGGACAGGTCCAGCAGATCCGCGCGCGCCAATTCACCCAGGATGCCCAGGATGCCGCCGGCGCGGTGCACGTCTTCGATGTGGTACTTGTCCGTGGCCGGCGCCGCCTTGCACAGGCACGGCACCTTGCGCGAAATGCGGTCGATGTCCGCCATCGTGAAATCCACGCCCGCTTCCTGCGCCGCGGCCAGCAAGTGCAGCACGGTATTTGTCGAACCGCCCATCGCCACGTCCAGCGCCATCGCGTTTTCAAACGCGGACTTGGTCGCGATGCTGCGCGGCAGCACCGACGCGTCTTCTTCCACGTAGTAGCGGCGGCACAGATCCACCACCAGGCGGCCGGCTTGCTCGAACAGGCCCTTGCGCCAGGCGTGCGTGGCCACGATCGTGCCGTTGCCCGGCAGCGCCAGGCCGATGGCCTCGGTCAGACAGTTCATCGAGTTGGCCGTGAACATGCCGGAACAGGAACCGCAAGTCGGGCAGGCGCTGCGTTCGACTTCCGCCACTTCCGCGTCCGACACCTTCGGGTCGGCGGCCTTGATCATCGCGTCGATCAGGTCGATCTTGGCGATCACCTTGCCGTCCGTCGGCGACTTGACCTTGCCCGCTTCCATCGGGCCGCCGGACACGAACACGACCGGGATGTTCAGGCGCATCGCGGCCATCAGCATCCCCGGGGTGATCTTGTCGCAGTTCGAGATGCAGACCATCGCGTCGGCACAGTGCGCGTTGACCATGTATTCCACCGAATCGGCGATCAGCTCGCGCGACGGCAGCGAATACAGCATGCCGCCGTGGCCCATGGCGATACCGTCATCGACAGCGATGGTGTTGAATTCCTTGGCGACGCCGCCGGCGGCTTCGATTTCCTTGGCGACCAGCGCGCCCAGGTCGCGCAGGTGCACGTGGCCCGGCACGAACTGCGTGAACGAATTGACCACCGCGATGATCGGCTTGCCGAAGTCGCCGTCCTTCATGCCGGTGGCGCGCCACAAGGCGCGGGCGCCGGCCATATTGCGGCCGTGGGTCGAAGTGCGGGAACGGTAGTGCGGCATGATCTTGTCTCAGGCGGTTAGCGTGGGCGGCAAAACGGTAAATAATACGCTGGTTCCGGCCGGCGGCGCCCGTAGACCGCCCCGGGGCCGTTACCTGGCCATCAGGCGGACGCCGCGCCGCGGGCCGCGAACGCGCTGGGCGGCTCGCCCAGGGCCTTGCGAAACATGGCCGCGAATGCGCTGGGGCTCTCGTAGCCCAGGTCCAGCGCCACATCCAGCACCCGGTCGCCGCGCGCCAGCCGCTCCATCGCCGCCAGCAGCCGCGCCTGCTGGCGCCAGCGGCCGAACGTCATGCCGGTGTGCCGCAGGAACAGCCGGTGCACCGTCTTGGGGTCCACCCCCAATTCCCGCGCCCAGTCGGCCGCGCCCGCCTGGCGCTCGGGATGGCGCACGATGGCCCGGCAGATACGGGCCAGGCGCGGCTCGGATGGCTGCGGCAGGTGCAGCGGCAGCACCGGTTCTTGCTTCAGTTCATCCAGCAGCAGCATCATCAGCCGGCCGTCGCGCGTGCCGGGTTTCCAGTCCAGCGGCACCTCGGCCGCCGCCACCATCAGCTCGCGCAGCAGCGGCGAAATCGACAGCACGCAGCACTCGGCCGGCAGATGCGCCACCGCCCCCGGCTCGACGAACACCGTGCGCATGCGCGGCTCGCCGCTCATGCGGATGGCGTGCGGCATCCAGGCCGGTACCCAGACGCCACGGGTCGGCGGCACCACCCAGATGCCGGCGTCGGTATCCACCACCATCACCCCCGAAATCGCATACAGCAGCTGCGAGCGGCGATGCCGGTGACGCCGCACGCGATGCCCGTCCTCGTAGTCGACCGCCAGCCCGGCCACCGGGCGCAGCGAGGATTCGTAGGGAAACAGGTCCAGGTCGGCAGGTTTGCGCGCCTTCGACGGGCCGGGCGGCGGGGAAGATTTGTCCATTTCTCGACGATTGATGCCTGGATGGCGTTAGACGGTCTTTTCCAGTGTACCTACCATTCCGATCATCCCGTCCGATTCCCCTGCAGGCCTGTCCGCACCATGTCCGTTCGCCCCTCCACCGCCTGCACCCATTCCGCGCTTGGCGCACGGGTCATGGCCGCCGTGGTCGTGAACGGACAACGCCCCCCGCTACGACTAGCGCGCGGTTGCCGGGCCTTGCGCCCCGTGGCCGCCCGGCAGCCCCGGGCCCTCTGACGGGCCCGTTCGCCACCTCCCTTGCCCGACCGCCGCAGACCGGCGGCCCCCACACGCCGCGCGACCCTGCGCGGCCGGAGGTTTGCATGCTTGACCATCCCCAACACAAATACCGCCCCGTCCAACCCTTCACGCACGACTACGC
>NZ_JAELTJ010001090.1 GCF_016428805.1 Achromobacter sp. ASV32 | reverse complement strand
GAAATAGGCTGATTTAATCAAATTTCTGAAGTTGAATCGTCATTCACTTTAGAAGCCTATTATACTGAAAATCTACGATATTGGGACAGAGGCCACACAGAGGCCCGCCATTGGGACGCGACGCGATATTGGTCTCTTTCCTACCCCCCTCTTGCATGAAAATGGCGGCATCAACGCAAACTCTGCCAGAGCACTGGACAGAACTGAATGCCGCGAAAACTCAAAGAGCGCGTTGTTCGGAAGATGTGGACGAGCTAAAGCGGACTTGCGAGAAAGACTG
This sequence comes from Achromobacter sp. ASV32, assembly GCF_016428805.1. Classification (GTDB taxonomy): domain Bacteria; phylum Pseudomonadota; class Gammaproteobacteria; order Burkholderiales; family Burkholderiaceae_B; genus Achromobacter. The sequence goes on along the minus strand of NZ_JAELTJ010001090.1, from coordinate 101 downwards.
TGGTAAGCGCCATGTTGTTGAATGTGAGGGATGTTACGGCAAGGTTTTGGATAGAATGCGAAAGCGCTACACTGAGAGTCATGAACGGGAGTGGTTCTCAC
>NZ_JAELTJ010001089.1 GCF_016428805.1 Achromobacter sp. ASV32 | reverse complement strand
CCCCCCCCCCCCCCCCCCCCCCCCCCCCCCCCCCCCCCCCCCCCCCCCCCCCCCCCCCTGTTCAACCAGACGACGGCATACGCGATCGGTTATTAGGTCTCGTGGGCTCGGAGATGTGTATAAGAGACAGCCCTAGCGGCGAAGCGTGGAAGCGCGCGTGTGCGCGCGCCCTGGCGGCGAAGCGTGGAAGCGCGCGTGTGCTGCGCCCTGGCGGCGAAGGTTGGTAGCGCGCGTGCGGCGCGCTCTGTCGGCTGTCTCTTATACACATCTGACGCTGCCGACGACGATGCGGTTGTGGGGAGGGGGGGGGGGGGCGGGGGGGGGGGAGAGGGGGGGGGGGGGGGGGGGGGGGGGGGGGGGGGGGGGGGGGGGGGGGGGGGG
>NZ_JAELTJ010001088.1 GCF_016428805.1 Achromobacter sp. ASV32 | reverse complement strand
CCCCCCCCCCCCCCCCCCCCCCCCCCCCCCCCCCCCCCCCCCCCCCCCCCCCATTTTTCACTACCCCCCCACCCCCGTCCCCTACACAACCGCATCGTCGTCGGCAGCGTCAGATGTGTATAAGAGACAGAGGTTGGGTAGCATGAACACACTCGTACTGCTTCCACGCTACCCAATGGACCGAAAACGCGGAAGCGGCGGCCCCTGATGACCAGTTACATCCGGCCCGCGCCACATAACTGGCTGTTCGGCTGTCTCTTATACACATCTCCGAGCCCACGAGACCTAATAACCGATCGCGTATGCCGTGGTCGGGGTGAAGAGGGGGGGGGGGGGGGGGGGGGGGGGGGGGGGGGGGGGGGGGGGGGGGGGGGGGGGGGG
>NZ_JAELTJ010001087.1 GCF_016428805.1 Achromobacter sp. ASV32 | reverse complement strand
ATATGAGAGAACACTGTGAGGCAGAGGGCGGCTATGTTAGCTGTTCTGGTAAATTTCGTGTTGTCTAGTCCAGCTGTTACTCGTGTCAGTGTGCTCGGGAGTTGTTTGAATTTGAAGTAACATAAACGATATCAGTCATGTGTTCCACCAGTTGTCACGTTCAGTGTCTGGTTCGTGGACCATTGAAGTTCCAGCTGGTTAAAAAGGCACACTTTACGATAAACATTGACTCTGTGCTCAGTCTAGTAATGCGACTCGGTTACTTTAGAAGTCGTTGTGACTGTTGCTTGCTTTGAGGCATTTTAGCTGGCCATCACCAGAAACATGCAAATAGACACCACAGCCAGGCTGATTGCTCAAGTTTAAACTATAGAACAGTAA
>NZ_JAELTJ010001086.1 GCF_016428805.1 Achromobacter sp. ASV32 | reverse complement strand
CCTTAGAGCGGCGATGCAAACCCTTTGACTGCCATAACGCCGGTGTCTTGTATTTTATCCACGAGGGACAAAGAACAGCAATACTTTATACTCTTTACTAACAGCTATATTGATTAAGAAAAGAATAATAAAAGTAAATCTAAAAGTAAGCCTAAGTTATAGTTTAGTTATATTTAAATTATATAATTTATTTAATTGCAGTTATATTATATAGATTTTAAAAGGCACTATTTCGTAATCCTCAATTGGTACTTATTTTGTGGGTGATTTCCCCAAGTGAGAATATGTACCGACTTGTAATCTCTTTACTGGCTAGAACCCTGCTTGTTACCTCTGACTGGCGTTATTTATGGCAGCCAAAGGATGTATTCCCCGGTGTAC
>NZ_JAELTJ010001085.1 GCF_016428805.1 Achromobacter sp. ASV32 | reverse complement strand
CCCCCCCCCCCCCCCCCCCCCCCCCCCCCCCCCCCCCCCCCCCCCCCCCCCCCCCCTTTTTTCAAGCATAATAGGGAATACGAGATCGGTTATTAGGTCTCGTGGGCTCGGAGATGTGTCCCCCCCCCCCTCCTGAAGCCTTTCAAAGCCTTGTGGAGTGAGCAAGCCTGCACGGGCAAGACTGAGAGGCGTCGAGTAAACCGCGCCATTCTTCGAGAGGAAAAGCATGCCATTATTGAGATCAAACGTCCCTGTCTCTTATACACATCTGACGCTGCCGACGACGATGCGGTTGTGGAGAGGGGGGGGGGGGGGGGGTCGGGGGAGAGGGGGGGGGGGGGGGGGGGGGGGGGGGGGGGGGGGGGGGGGGGGGGGGGGGGG
>NZ_JAELTJ010001084.1 GCF_016428805.1 Achromobacter sp. ASV32 | reverse complement strand
CAACAAGTCCCTCCTCTTGCGCACGTCTTGCGTCTTTAGGGTGATAATAAACCTTTTCTCATCTCGTCGCCACAGCATTGACTGCGACTGATACACCATGCGCCTTCAACACTTACACCCAGTCCTCTTGGCAGCAGCTCTCACCGCAGCGCCAGCCATCACCAACGCCAAGTCCAAGCCCAAGTGCGATCCCTTGGCCTACGTAGACCCATTGATAGGAACTCAAGACGGCGGCAACGTCTTTCCCGGCGCAACACTTCCATACGGCCTGGCCAAAGCCGTCGCTGATGTCGACGGACAAAATACAGGCGGCTTCGGCACGGATGGCAGCAACGTCACCGGCTTTTCCAGCGTGCACGACAGCGGCACAGGCGGCAACCC
>NZ_JAELTJ010001083.1 GCF_016428805.1 Achromobacter sp. ASV32 | reverse complement strand
GCTTGGAGGAACCCGCTGATCTTGTATTTGTATGTGATGTTCATCGCATCTTGTAAGATATATTTTTATGGTGTGGCATATATTGATTGCTACGAGGCAGAAATGAACAAACCAACTCTCTCTTCAGACATTATCATTATAAAACAATGGAAAGAACTGCAGAAAATGCGTGCTTTATTGCTTGACTAAGAGGTGCTGAAAAACGACAAGACCCGATTGTAACGCCATAGTTTCGACGTCTTACTTCCGACAACTAATGCAACTCAACGTAACACTAAACTATAAGAAACCAAAAAAAAGAGCAATGAGAGTAACAAAGGAGGAAATAAGACAGAAACCAAAAAAAAAAAAAAAGAAGTTAAAACACATACAAAACAAAAA
>NZ_JAELTJ010001082.1 GCF_016428805.1 Achromobacter sp. ASV32 | reverse complement strand
CCTAAATATCATTTCCTGTCTCTGACCGACTAACTTTCCGTTGGCCAGAACTCTACGACCCTTGCACAATCATGTTCTTCTTTCGGAATAAACACATGATGGTCGATTTCGGTACCGGAAACAATAATAAACTCAACTGGGTCCTCGAAGACAAGCAGGAGCTAATAGACATTATCGAGACCGTCTACCGTGGTGCGAAAAAGGGCCGTGGTTTGGTCGTCAGCCCCAAGGACTACTCTACCCGCCACCGATACTAAAGAGCTGCATTGGTTGTTTGGCGACGCTTCTTCAGCGCTTACATTATACCCTATTACGATACTTATTTACTAGACTCAATGGTAGCTGCGATTTACAGGCGTTTATACTTGAAAAGGGTTAGGC
>NZ_JAELTJ010000112.1 GCF_016428805.1 Achromobacter sp. ASV32 | reverse complement strand
CCCCCCCCCCCCCCCCCCCCCCCCCCCCCCCCCCCCCCCCCCCCCCCCCCCCCCCCCCCCCCCCCCCCCCCCCCCCCCCCCCCCCCCCCCCCCTTTATCCTCCCCGCCCCCCCCCGATATCAACACAACCGCATCGTCGTCGGCAGCGTCAGATGTGTATAAGAGACAGGCGCTGCGCTGGACGGGGGCGGGCGCGGCTTGCGGGGCGGGCGTTTCGGCGGCCATCACCGGCCGCGGCGCGGGGGCGCGTTCCGCGGCGGTACCGATTTCATGGGGCACGGCGAGCTGGGCATTCATGTCGGCCATTTCGGCGCTCTCGCGCATGTCGGTCCAGGCGAAGACGCCGGCCACGATCGCCAGGCAGGCGGCCGCGGCCCAGCCCGGATGCCAGCTGTGGCCGGGATGCCAGGTGCGGCGCACGGCCGCTTCCAATTCGGGGCTGCCGCCTGCCCTGGGCTTGCGATACAGGGCGCGCAAATCCAGTTCGTCGTCTTCGTCGAAGGGGGGGCGATAGGTAATGCTCATGCGCGTACTCCTCGCGCTCACGCCTGGTGGCAGGGCGTATTCGCGTTTGACCTTGCTTGTGCCGCGCCGGTGGTCCGGCGATCTCGTCCAGGCTCGGGTCGTGTTCCGGTTTAGATGCTGATTATGCGCGATTTGAAGAAATCTGCCAGTGAATTTCGTGTATTTGCAGGGTGTAACGCGACGACGTCCCCGATTGTGCAAGCAAACTGACAGGTGTGTGCACCCGCATGGGGCAAAGCGTGCGGAAAACGCGCGCGCACGCCGGCCGGCAGGGTGGGCTTGCCGGTACACTTTCGCCCATGGCCAAATCCCGAACCGTCTATGTGTGCGCCGAATGCGGCGGCACCACCCCCAAGTGGCAAGGCAAGTGTCCGCACTGCAATGCCTGGAACACCCTGGAAGAAACCGTGGAGTCATCGGCGCCCGCCGCCGCCGCGCATCGCTACGCGCCGCTGGCCTCCAGCAGTCCGGTGCGCAGCCTGTCCGAGATCGAGGCCCGCGAGACCCCCCGCCAGCCCACCGGGCTGGAAGAATTCGACCGCGTGCTGGGCGGCGGCCTGGTGGCCGGCGCCGTGGTGCTGATCGGCGGCGACCCCGGCATCGGCAAGTCCACGCTGTTGCTGCAGGCGCTGGCCTCGCTGTCGGAAACCACCAACGTCCTGTATGTCACCGGCGAAGAATCGGCCGAGCAGGTGGCGTTGCGCGCGCGCCGCCTGGGCCTGCAGACCGGCAACATCAACCTGCTGGCGGAAATCCGCCTAGAGGCCATCCAGGCCGCGGTGTCCGAGCAGAAACCCACCGTCGCGGTGATCGACTCGATCCAGACCCTGTACAGCGGCGAACTCACCGCCGCGCCCGGGTCCGTGTCGCAGGTGCGCGAATGCGCCGCGCAACTCACGCGTCTGGCCAAGCAGACCGGCATCGCCATCGTCATGATCGGCCACGTCACCAAGGACGGCGCGCTGGCCGGCCCGCGCGTGCTCGAACACATCGTCGACACGGTGCTCTACTTCGAAGGCGACACGCATTCGTCGTTCCGCCTGGTGCGCGCTTTCAAGAACCGTTTCGGCGCCGTCAACGAGCTGGGCGTCTTCGCCATGACCGACCGCGGGCTGCGCGGCGTGGCCAACCCGTCGGCCCTGTTCCTGTCGCAGCACGAACAGCAGGTGGCGGGTTCCTGCGTCATGGCCACGCAAGAGGGCACCCGCCCGCTGCTGGTCGAGATCCAGGCGCTGGTGGACAGCTCCCATGCCCCCAACCCGCGCCGCCTGACCGTCGGCCTGGAAGGCAACCGCCTGGCCATGCTGCTGGCAGTGCTGCACCGGCACGCGGGCGTGTCGACCTTCGACCAGGACGTGTTCGTCAACGCCGTGGGCGGCGTGCGCATCACCGAGCCGGCGGCCGACCTGCCGGTGCTGCTGGCCATCATGTCGTCGCTGCGCGACCGGCCGTTGCCGCGCGGCCTGATCGCCTTCGGCGAAGTCGGCCTGGCCGGCGAGATCCGGCCCGCGCCGCGCGGCCAGGAACGCCTGCGCGAAGCCGCCAAGCTGGGCTTTTCCATCGCTCTCATTCCCAAGGCCAATGCGCCGCGCCAGCCCATCGAAGGGCTGGAAATCTGGGCGGTGGACCGCCTGGATGCCGCGCTGGACAAACTGCGCTGACGGGAGCACGACGTGACGGTATGGCTTATCGCCCTGTGCCTGGGCGCGGGGTGTCTGATCGGCTTCATGGGCGGCGTGCTGGGCATCGGCGGCGGCCTGATCGCCATTCCGGCGCTGGTGCTGCTGATGAGCATGTCGCAGCAGCTGGCGCAGGGCACCGCGCTCATCATGGTGTTGCCCACCATCATGATGGCGGTGCGCAAGTACAACCAGCAGACCCGCATCGACCGGCGCGTGGCGCTGGCCGGGGCCGCGGGCGCGGTGGTATTCACCTGGGTCGGTGCCCGCCTGGCGCTGGGCATCGATTCCAGCAAGCTGCGCCTGAGCTTCGCGGTGTTTCTTTTTTTCATCGCCTTGTTCTACGCCTGGCAGACCTGGCGGGCCGGCGTGGCCGCCAAGTCGCCCAGGCCGGCCGCCGGCCGCGCCGCGCCCGTGTTCACGCCGCGCCGCGCCAGCGTGCTGGGCGTGCTGTGCGGCACGCTGGGCGGCTTTTTCGGCGTGGGCGGAGCGGTGCTGGCCGTGCCCATCATCACCTCGGTCTTCCGCCTGCCGCAGACCACCGCCCAGGCGCTGGCGCTGTGCATGGTGATTCCGGGCTCGGCCGTGGCGCTGGTCACGTATTCGTGGGCGGGTCAGGCCGATTGGCTGGTGGGCCTGCCGCTGGCCGCGGGCAGCCTGCTGTTCGTGCCGGTGGGCGTGCGGCTGGCCTATCGTTTGCCTGAACGCAAACTGAGAGCCTGTTTTGCCGCGATGCTGTTTGCTACCGTGGCGTTGCTGGCTTTTGAAAGCTAGGCGTGCGCGGCGCGCTGCGTGTTGTCACGATCTGATGACGAACCGTTAACGCCGGAAAATTTCCTGTTCCAGGCTGAACCTTCGGCGCGGTGCGGGTTCCAACGGAGTACGGGTCATGCGGCGATGTTGCCGCCCCGAGTAGGAAAGGCCTTCGGGCCGAAACCATCAGGAGTTCATGCAATGACGACTCACTCCCGTATCGCTGCGTTCTTGTCCACCTCGGCCTTGTGCCTCGGTCTTGCTGCGGCGCCTTCGGCGTTCGCGGCGGGTGCCGATGCCACGACCAAGGCGGGCGACACCAAGACCCAGGCGCAGCACAAGCATCACAAGTCCGACAAAACCTCCGCCAAGCCGGCCGCCGCGAAATCCGGCACCGCCAAGACGGATGCATCGGGCGCCATGGCTCCCGCGAAGTAAGGCGGTGGCGCAGTAAAGGCAGTACCGCAGTAAAGGCAGTACCACAGTAGGCAGTACCGCAGTACCGGGCCGCGAGGTCCAAGTTCCTTTGCACGGCTGACGGGCGCAAGCCCGAAAGTCGAAAGCCTCTCGGTATGGGCACCGGGAGGCTTTTTCGTTTCCGGGCCACGCATCGCGCGCGGGCCGGTCGAGCGGGTCGCGGCGGGCGTCAACGCATGACGCCCGGGGCGCGCGTCATTGCACCGGCGTGATCACGCGGCCGGTGTCGAAATAGGCCTGCAGGTTTTCCAGCATCAGGTCTTCCATGGACTGGCGCGTTTCCAGCGTGGCGCTGCCGATGTGCGGCAGCAGCACGGCCTGGTCGCTTTTGATCAGCGCCTCGGGCACCTTGGGTTCGTGCTCGAACACGTCCAGGGCGGCGCAGCCGAGCTTGCCGGCTTCCAGCGCGGCCACCAGCGCGGTTTCGTCGATGACCGGGCCGCGCGCGATGTTGACGATGATGCCCTTGGGGCCCAGCGCTTCGAGCACGTCGCGGTTGACCAGATGGCGCGTGCTGGGGCCGCCCACGGTGGCCACGATCAGGAAGTCGGCCCAGGCGGCCAGGTCCGTCAGCGAGGCCTCGTAGCCGTAGTCCACGTCGTCGCGCTTCTTGCGGTTGTGATAGCGCACCTGCATGTCGAAGCCGATGCCGCGGCGGGCGATGGCCTCGCCGATGCGGCCCAGGCCGACAATGCCCAGCTTCTTGCCGCTGACACGCTGGCCCAGCGGAATGCTGCCGTGCACCTGGCCCCATTGGCCGGCGCGCACGAAGCGTTCGCCCTGGCCCATGCGGCGCGCGCCCGCGATCAACAGGCCCCAGGCCAGGTCCGCCACGCAGTCCGTCAACACGTCCGGCGTGTTGCTGACCTGCACGCCGCGCTTGTGCGCGGCCGCCACGTCGATGGTTTCGTAGCCCACGCCCCAGCTGCAGATGGCCTTCAGGTCGGGCAGGGCGTTGATGAGTTCGGCGTTGGCGCCGAAGTTGGCCGACGTGACGACGGCGGTGATGCCTTTGCCGAGTTCGGCCAGCGCGGCTTTGCGGTCCGGCTGCTTCCATAGCTCGATGACGTCGTAACGGTCCGCAAGGCGTTGGTTCGCGGAGGGCGAGCCGGCCAGCGAGCCGACCTGGATGATGCGATGCTTGGTGGTCATGTTGTCGTACGGTTGGGTGGCGAAACGATCATGCTACTTGATCCGGCCCGAAAGCCGGCTGACAGGCCATGGGCCGGCAGCAAAGGGCCGCCTTGATGTGCCGACCCGTTGTTGCCGTCCACCAGGACCGCGGCCCGGCGCGAAGCCGCGCCCACGCCGTCCGCGGCTTCGATCATTCCAGCTGGATATTGGCTTTCTGGATCACGTCTTTCCAGCGCTTGACCTCGGCTTGCTGGAAGGCGGCGAACTGCTGCGGCGTGTTGGCCACGACCTCGAAGCCCAGGCCTTGCAGTGTTTTCTCGGTCTGCGGATCGCGCAGCGCGGTCTGCAACGCCTGGGTCAGTTGCTGCACCACGGCCGGCGGCGTGCCTTTGGGCACCGCAAAACCCTGCCAGGAATACACCACCATGTCCTTGATGCCGGCCTCGGCCAGCGTCGGCACGTCCGGCAGGTCCGGTGCGCGTGCATCGCCGGTGATGGCCAGGGCCTTGAGCTTGCCGGCCTTGATGTGGTTCTGCACGGCGCCCAGATTCTGGAACGACACGTTGACCTGGCCGCCGATCAGGTCGGCAATGGCGGCGCCGCCGCCGCGGTAGGGCACGTCCACGCCGGTGGTCTGCGTGCGCTGGCGAAACAGTACCGCCGACAGATGGTCCGATGATCCGGTGCCCGACGACGCATACGACAGCTTGCCTGGATTCTTGTTGGCGTAGGCGACCAGTTCAGCCACCGTGCTGGCCGGGAAGTCAGCCGAGGCCACCAGCACATTGGGGTTGCGCACCGCCTGGGTCAGGTAGTCGAAGTCCTTGCTGGGGTTGTAGGAAAGATTCTTGTACAGCGCTTCGTTGATGGCGAAGGTGCCGATCGAGCCGACCATCATGGTGTAGCCATCCGGCGTAGCGCGGGCCAGCGCCTGCGCACCGATGGCGCTGTTGGCGCCCGGCTTGTTCTCCACCACGAAGGTCTGCCCCAGCGCCTTGGACAAGCCGGGCGTGACGCTGCGCGCCGTGATGTCGGACGAACCGCCGGGCACGAAAGGCACGATCATCGTGACGGGTTTGGTGGGATAGCCGGCGGCCAGCGCCGCCGGGCCGGCAAGCAGCGTGGCCGCGGCCAGCGCGACCGCGCATAGGGATTTGTTCATGTTGTCTCCTGGTTCGCGTGATGATGAAGAACCCGGCGCCCACGCGTGGCGGCCGGATCCGGACCGGCACGGGTCAATCGACCTTGGCGCCTGATTGCTTCACCACCTCGGCCCACTTGACGGTTTCCTGCGCCATGAACCGGGTGAACTGCGCGGGCGTGTTGCCCGACGGCGTGGCGCCCTGGGCCTGCAGCTGGGCGCGCACCGGCTCCAGCTGCAAGGCCGCGGCGACGTCGCGCTGGATCTTGTCCACGATCTGCGGCGGCGTGCCTGCCGGGGCCAGCAGGCCGAACCAGCTGGACGCCTCGTAGCCCGCCACGCCGGCCTCGGCCAGCGTCGGCAGGTCCGGCAAGGCCGGCGAACGCGCGGCGGTGGTGACCGCCAGCGGCCGCAGCTTGCCGCCCTTGATGAATCCCATCGACGAGGGCAGGTTGTCGAAGATCAGGTCGGCCGATCCCGACATCACGTCGGTCAGCGCCGGGCTGCTCCCCTTGTAAGGAATGTGCGTCATGCGCGTGCCCGTCATGGTCTGGAACAACTCGCCGGACAGGTGGGTCGACGTGCCGTTGCCGGTGGACGCCATGTTGACGCTGCCGGGGTTGGCCTTCAGATACTTGATCAGGTCGGCCACGCTGCGGATGCCGTGCTTGTCGGCAAAGCCAGGGTTCAGTTCCAGCACGTTGGGGACCGGGATCACCAGCGTGACCGGCACGAAGTCCTTGACCGGGTCGTACGGCAACTTGGCGTAGACGGACGGGTTGATGGCGTGGGTGCTGACCGTGCCCATCAGCAACGTGTAGCCGTCAGGGGTGGCGCGGGCCGCTTCGCCAGAACCGACGTTGCCGCCGGCGCCCGCCTTGTTGTCCACCACCACCGCTTTACCCCAGGCCTTGCCGAGCTCGGCCGCCACCACGCGCGCGGCGATGTCGGCGGTGCCGCCGGCCGGGAAGGGCACGATGATCCTGACGTCGCGTTCGGGATAGTCCGCGTGGGCGGACGCGGCGGGCAGCAGGAAGGCTGCGGCGGCCAGGCAGGCGGCGAGAGCCAGGCGGCCTCGCACAGGGGCTGCATGCATGGAATTCGTCTCCTCGGTGTGCGCGTGGCCACGCATCGTTTGTGGGGGTTCCACCCGGGGAATGAGCCCGGGCTTGAATGCTGCCGGCGTCTGTCGCGCCTCGCCGTCGTGATGCCGATGACTTGTAAGACGAATATAGGTATTGAGCATTTACTTGTCAACCAAGTATACTTTTTTCACTTTACTTATTTGACAACTGGATTCCAGCGATGGAATCCGCCAGGAGTCTTCCCGCCATGAAAACGTCCCCGGTTGCCGTCCAGGATCTGCAGCGCTCCGTCATCGCCGTGCCGCCCCTGGCGCGCCATGCCGACCTGTCCTTGAACGAGGCCGCCAACCAGGCGCTGCTCAAGCACCTGGAAGCCGGCGGCGTGCGCAACGTGATGTACGGCGGCAACGCCAACTTCTACAACGTGGGCGTGAGCGAGTACGCGCGCATCGTGGACATGCTGGCCGCGCTGGCCGGCCCGGACACCTGGATCCTGCCCTCGGTCGGGCCGGACTACGGCAAGATGATGGACCAGGCCGCCATCCTGCGCAGCCGCGCCTTTCCCACGGCCATGCTGCTGCCGATGTCGTTCCCCTACACCGACGCGGGCCTGGCCGACGGCGTGCGCCGCTTCACCGACGCGCTGGGCAAGCCCGCGGTGGTCTACATCAAGTCGGCCGACTACTTGGCGCCGGCCACCGCCGCGAAGCTGATCGAAGAAGGGCGCATCGTGGCATTCAAGTACGCCGTGGTACGCGAAGACCCGGCCCGCGACGCCTACCTGACGGCATTGCTGCAAGCCGTGGATGCGAATCGCGTCGTCAGCGGCATCGGCGAGCGCCCCGCCATCGTGCATTACCGCGACTTCGGTTTGAAGAGCTTCACGTCCGGTTCGGTCTGCGTGGCGCCGCAAGGCTCGATGCGCCTGCTGCATCTGCTGCGGGAAGGCCGCTATGACGAAGCCGAGGCGGTGCGCCAGCAGTACCTGGGCCTGGAAGACTGCCGCGATGCCATCAGCCCGATCCGCGTGCTGCACGACGCGGTGACGCTGTCCGGTGTGGCCGACATGGGTCCGATGCTGCCGCTGTTGACCGGCATTTCCAGCGCCGAGCGCGAGCGCGTGGCTCCGGTGGCGCGGGCGTTGGCGGCCTGGGACCGCGACGCGGCAGGCGCCGCCGCCAAGCCGGCGGTGGACAAAAAGGCCGCGGTCGCCTGAGCCGCGCGTTGGCGGCGCCCGCGGCATTGACGGTACGATGAGCGCTCTTGTCATAGCGCCCAGTTCCCCAGGAGGTTTCGTGGCCCGACCGAAAGCATCGCCCCCGTCCGCGCCGCAGGCGTCTGCCGAGCCGGACGCCATCGGCGCGCTGGTGCTCGAGCGCGGCCACCGGGTCCGCCTGGCCGACCAGCTCTACGGCCAGATCTTCGAGCAGATCGTCTCGGGCAAGCTCAATGTCGGCGACAAGCTGCCCTCCGAAAACGAAATCTGCGATCGCTTCGGCGTTTCGCGGCCCGTGGTGCGCGAAGCGCTGCTGCGCCTGCGCGCAGATGGCCTGATCACCGCGCACCAGGGCCTGGGCACTTTCGTCAGCCACCAGCCCGCGCCGCGCCTGACCGCCTTCAGCGACGTGCAGAACGTGGGCGCCTATCTGCGCGCGCAAGAGTTGCGCGTGGCCCTGGAAGGCGATGCCGCCCGGCTGGCCGCGCTGCGCCGCACCGACGAGCAACTGCAAAAAATCGAGGCCGCGCACGCCGCCTTTGCCGACAGCCTCGCGCGTGGCGAGGTCTCGGCCGAAATGGACCTGGCGTTCCATGCCAGCATCACCGAGGCCACCGGCAACGATTTCTACCTGGGCGTGCTGGAAAGCATTCATGAATCCATCAACGGCTTCATGCGCCTGACGCTCAACCTGACCCGCACCGGTTCGCGCCAGCGCGCCCAGCGCGTCCTGGACGAGCACGCCACCATTCTTGAGGCGATCCGCGCGCAGGACGGCGAACGCGCCCGGGTCGCCATGCAATTCCATCTGGGCCAGGCCCGCCACCGGCTGGTCGACCGCGAACGCGATTGAGCTGTCCGCACCGGCCCGGCCCTTCACATACCTACAACAGGAGACAGCGCGTGCAAGGCAATGGTTCGGCAGGAACGGCGGCATCGGCAGGACAGGTGCGCGAGCAGATTCTGGTGGTGCTGCAGGCCTGGGGCATGGCGCCCGACCTGGCCGCCGTGACCGCGGGCCTGATGGCCGAGACGGACCTGCTGGGCATCGACTCGCACGGCATCTCGATGCTGCCGTCATATGAAGAAAAATGGCGCGCCGGCTCGCTCAAGCTGGATGCGCGGCCCCGTGTGGTCCGCGACGGCGGCGCCAGCGCGCTGCTGGACGGCATGGGCGGACTGGGCTATCCGGTGTCGGCGCAGGCCATGAACCTGGCCGTGGACAAGGCGCTGGAACACGGCGTGGGCGCGGTGTCGGTGTGCAACTCGCATCACTTCGGCGCAGCCGGCGTGTACGCGCGCATCGCGGTCGAGCGGGGCGTGGTCGGCCTGGTCACCAGCAGCGCCAATGGCGTCATCATGGTGCCCACGCGCGGCGCCATGCCCATGCTGGGCACCAATCCCATCGCCTTCGGCGCGCCGGCCGCCAGCAACGAACCCTTCGTGCTCGACATGGCCACCACCACCGTGGCGGCCAACAAGGTCAAGGTCTATGACTTCCTGGACAAGCCGCTGCCCCCGGGCTGGGCGGTCGACGGGCAGGGCGCGCCGGTCACCGCGGCCGACACCGCCATGCAGTTCATCTTCAAGCGCCCCGAAGGCGGCCTGACGCCGCTGGGCGGCACCGCGGCCATGAGCAGCCACAAGGGCTACGGCCTGGCCATGATGGCGCAGATCCTGGGCGGCACGCTCAGCGGCAGCGCCCTGGCGGCGCGTCGCAACGTCACGCGGCGGCCAGGCGAGCCCGATGACGTCGGCCATTTCTTTCTGGCACTCAACCCCGACGCCTTCCGCGCGGCCGGTTCGTTCGAGGCCGACATGGACGACCTGATCGACACCCTGCACGATACTCCGCCCGCGCGGCCCGATGAGCCGGTGCTGGTGGCGGGCGAACCCGAAACCGCCGAGCGCGCGCGCCGCCGGGTCCAGGGCATTCCGATTCCGGCCGCGCTCGCGGCGCGCCTGCGCGCGATTTGCCAGCGCGCCGGCGCACCCTATCTGCTGGACTGAGCGCACCTGGCGCGCGGCTTTTCCCTTTCGCGCCGGGCGCCCGCCGGCCGGCGCGAGAAAACACCGACCCGGTCACCGGGCGGCATGCATCAGAAAAAAACGACAAGGAGACAAACCATGCAAGAAAAGACATCGCCGGCGCGCCGCCGGCTGGGGCTGGCCGCCATCGCGGCTAGCGCCGTCGTCGCGCTGTGTCCGGGCCTGCTGCTGGCGCAGTCCGGCAACTGGCCCACGCGGCCGGTCAAGCTGATCGTGCCGTTCCCCGCGGGCGGCAGCACCGATGCGGTCGGACGCCTGCTGGCCGCCGAGCTGTCCAAGGAACTGGGCCAAAGCGTCATCGTCGAGAACAAGGGCGGGGCCAACGGCAACATCGGTTCGGACGTCGTCGCCAAGGCCGAGCCCGACGGCTACACGCTGCTCCTGTCCGGCGTGGGTTCCAACGCCATCAGCTACGCGCTCTACCAGAGCATGCCGTACCGCGACAGCGACTTCGCGCACATTTCGCTGCTTGCGACCGGCCCCAACGTGTTGGTGGCCAACATGGAATTCCCGGCCACCACCTTCGCGGACTTCATCAAGTTGGCGCGCGACAACCCGGGCAAGTACACCCACGCCAGTTCGGGCAGCGGTTCATCGGGTCACCTGGCCATGGAAATGCTCAAGCAGGCCGCCAAGATCGACCTGGTGCATGTGCCCTACAAAGGCGGCGCCGCGGCCATCACCGACATGATCGGCGGCCGCGTCTCGGTGATGTTCCTGAACCAGGACTCCCTGCTGCCGCAGGTCAAGGCCGGCAAGCTGCGGGCCCTGGCGGTGGCCAGCGCGCAGCGCAATCCGGCCTACCCGGACACGCCCACGGTGGCGGAATCGGGCTATCCGGGTTTTGCGGCCGAATCCTGGTTCGGTCTGTCGGCGCCGGCCAAGACGCCACCGGCCGTCATCCAGCGCCTGAACCAGGCCACGGTCAAGGCCCTGGCTTCACCGGATATCCGGCAAAAGCTGGAAAGCGTAGGCTTCGTGGTGGTGGGCGACGACCCGAAGGCGTTCTCGGCCTTCGTCCAATCCGAGATCACCAAATGGGGCGCGGCAGCCAAGGCTTCCGGCGCCCGCATGGACTAAGGCCTGCCGGCAGGCCATGTGCGACACGCCCCGCGCGCCGTCAGGCGCCGGGGTTTTCATTCGATGGGAATCCTGAGCATCATGACTTCACCTTTGCCCAACCGCTTCCGCCAACGTATCCTGGCCCGCGAACGCCTGATCGGCTTCTGGATGTGCATGTCCAGCCACATCACCGCCGAACTGGCGGGCCTGGCCGACTTCGACTGGCTGCTGCTGGACGGCGAGCATTCGCCCAACACCGTGCCGATGTTCCTGCAGCAGTTGCAGGCCTTGCAGGGCAGCGCCAGCGCCGCCATCGGCCGCCCGACCTGGAACGACCCGGTCGAGATCAAGCGCCTGCTCGACATCGGCTTCTACAACCTCCTGATTCCGTTTATCGAATCCGAGGACGACGCGCGCCGCGCGGTGGCCGCCACGCGCTATCCGCCGCAAGGCATCCGCGGCGTGGCGGGCATGCAGCGCAGCAACCGCTATGGCACCGTGCCCGACTACCTGAAGACCATCAACGACAACATCTGCGTGCTGCTGCAGATCGAAAGCCGCGCGGGCATCGACGCGGTGGACGAGATCGCGGCGGTCGAGGGCGTGGATGGCGTGTTCATCGGGCCGTCGGACCTGGCCGCGGCGCTGGGTCACCTGGGCAATCCCGGCCACCCGGAAGTGCAGGAAGCCATCCGCCACCTGTACCAGCGCGTCACGGCGCAGGGCAAGGCCGTGGGCATCCTGGCGCCGGTACAGGCCGACGCGCGCCGCTACCTGGACATGGGCATGCATTTCGTGGCGGTCGGCACCGACCTGGGCGTATTCAAGCAGGCCACCTTCGCGCTGCGCGAGGCGTTTCCCACCTGAAAATGCGGGCGGGGCGCCTGGGCGCCCCGCATTGCTTGTGTCGCCTGGCCCTGCGGCCAAGGCTCGCGCGGATCTCAGTCTTCCAGCGCCAGCAGGTCGGCCACCGTCTGGCGGCGGCGGATCAGGCGCGCCTCGTTCTTGTCCAGCAACACTTCGGCCGCCAGCGGGCGGGTGTTGTAGTTGGAAGACATTGACGAGCCGTAGGCGCCGGCGTTATGGAACACCATGAAATCGCCGATGCGCGGCTGCGGCAAGGCCTGGTCCGACACCACGCCGCCGGCGTCCTGCGTGAAGACGTCGCCTGATTCGCACAGCGGGCCGGCCACGGCGATGCGCGTTTCCAACGCGCCCTGCGGCGCGCTGCCGTCCGGTGCATGCACCGAGATGCGGTGGTAGCTGCCGTACATGGCGGGGCGCATCAGGTCGTTGAAGCCGGCATCGACCAGCGCGAAATCGCGCTCGGGGCGGCGATTGATCGCATGCACTTCAGCCACCAGCACGCCCGCTTCGGCCACCAGGAAGCGGCCGGGTTCGATCTCCAGCCGCACCGCGTGGCCCAGGCGCTGTTCAATGCGCTTGCGGGCGGCGTCCCATTGGTCGAAGTAGTGGTCGCAGTCGATGCGCGGCTCGCCGTCGCGATACGGAATCGACAGGCCGCCGCCGGCCGAAATGGCGTCGATGTCGTGGTCCAGCGAGGCCACCACGTCCACCATCGCGTCGCACACGCTGGACAGGTGGCCGTAGTCCACGCCCGAGCCGATGTGCATGTGGATGCCGACCAGCTTCAGGCCGTAGCGGCGCACGATGGCCACTGCTTCGGCCACGTCGTCGATCCAGATGCCGTGCTTGCTCTGCGGGCCGCCGGTGTTGGTCTTGTTGCTGTGGCCGTGGCCAAAGCCGGGGTTGATGCGCAGCCAGACACGGTGGCCGGGCGCGGCTTGGCCGACGCGCTCGAGCATGTCGAGCGAGCCGGCGTTGACGGTGATGTCATGCTTGATGACGGTGGCCAGGGTGGCATGGTCGATCAGGTCGGCCGTGAGCACGACGCCGGCCGGTTCGCCTTCGGGCTGAAAGCCGGCGGCCAGGCTGCGTTCGATCTCGCCCAGCGACACTGCGTCCACCATCACGCCCTCGGCGCGCATCAGGCGCAGGATGTGCAGGTTGGAGCAGGCCTTCTGGGCATAGCGGATGACGTCGAAGCGGCGCAGCTGGGCGATGCGTTCGCGGATGACGGCGGCATCGTAGACCCACAGCGGGGTGCTGTGCTGGGCGGCGAGTTGGGTAAGTTGGCGCGGATCGAAAGCCATCGCGGGCGGACCTTATCAGTGAGGCAGAATCAGGCGAGCATCATGCCTCAGCCAGCCCATCCAGTAAAATGCTTAAATATTCAAGATCGATTCATTCCTGATATGGGTTCGCCATGCTCACGCACCGGCATATCGAAGTCTTCCGCGCCCTGATGATCGCCGGCAGCGTCACCAAGGCGGCCGATCTGCTGTTTACCTCCCAGCCCACGGTCAGCCGCGAGCTGGCACGCATGGAGCAGAGCATCGGCTTTGCCTTGTTCGAGCGCATCCGCGGCCGCTTGCGGCCCACCATGCCGGCGCTGGCGCTGTACGACGAGATCCGCCAGTCCTACACCGGCCTGGAGCGCGTGGCGTCCGCCGCCGCGCGCCTGCGCTCGTTTCAGGACGGGCAACTGGCGGTGATCGCCTTGCCGGCGTTTTCGCATTCGCTGCTGCCGGGCGCCTTCCGCCGCTTTCGCGATACGCACCCGGGCGTGAGCTTGTCGTTGGAAGCGCAGGAATCGCCCTTTCTGGAGGAATGGCTGACCGCGCAGCGCTACGACCTGGGGCTGACGGAACACGAGCTGGAACCGGCCGGCACGCGGCTGGCGCTGCTGATCGAGGTGGACGAGGTCTGTGTGCTGCCCGACGGCCACCCGCTGCTGGCGCGGCCGGCACTTGAATTGGCCGATTTCGCGGGCGAGCCCTTCATCAGCCTGTCGTCCAGCGACCCCTACCGGATCCAGATCGACGAGGCCTTCGCGGCGCAAGGGGTAATGCGGCGCGCCATCATCGAAACGCCCACGGCGGTGTCGGTATGCACCTTCGTGCGCCAGGGGCTGGGCCTGGCCATCGTCAACCCGTTGACCGCGCTGGATTTCATCGGCCGCGGCCTGCACATCCGGCCCTTGACGCGGTCATTCCCTTTCCGGGTCAACCTGGTATTTCCGGAACACCGCCCCAAGAATCCGCTGGTGGACGCGTTTACGGCCGCGTTGCGCGAAGAGGCGGCACAGGTCCACGCACGGCTGGCG
Source organism: Achromobacter sp. ASV32 (assembly GCF_016428805.1). Classification (GTDB taxonomy): domain Bacteria; phylum Pseudomonadota; class Gammaproteobacteria; order Burkholderiales; family Burkholderiaceae_B; genus Achromobacter. The sequence goes on along the minus strand of NZ_JAELTJ010000112.1, from coordinate 5,241 downwards.
GCCCGTCCTCAGGGCTGACGGGGCCGCCTGGCTGGACAATCGGGTTGTCCCAGCCCGGTTGGGCAACCGGGCTGGGCAACCAGGTTGGCGAACCACAACAGGCAAAAAAACAGACAACAAAAAAGGATGCCCAGGGGCATCCTTCTTTATTTGCCGTATTCATGACGCCCCGTGTAGCGGGGCGGCAGAATCTTAGGCCAGCGCCTTGATAGCGGCAGCCAGGCGGCTCTTGTGGCGAGCAGCCTTGTTCTTGTGGATGATGTTCTTGTCAGCCACGCGATCGATCACGCTCGACGCCTTCTGGAACACTTCGCCAGCCGCAGCCTTGTCGCCAGCGGCGATGGATTGGCGAACGCGCTTGATGGCGGTGCGCAGCATCGAGCGCAGGCTGGAATTGTGCTTGTTGCGCTCAACGGATTGGCGAGCGCGCTTGCGGGCTTGGGCGGTATTGGCCATGTTGCTATATAAGTTGAATTCGGCAAAGTCGAACATTTTAGCAAGTCCCTGGGGGATTGCAAGCTTTAAATGCCACGTCTGCCGATGGAACGCCCGTCAACCGGGCGGGGGGCGCTACGGGGAGAACCCCTGAGGCTGACCTGGGTTGGAGAACCCGGGCTGAAAACTCCCCGCTCCAATCCCGGGCTTGATCACCCTGGCATGCCGAGGGAATCACTACGGGAGTTGCGCTTCGAGTTTCCGAGTTAAGCCTTATTGCGCCTACTGGATAAAAACACGGTGCTCAGTATACAACGAAGCGGCCGCGGGTTACAGGGTTGTGTCAGAGAGCGTGGTCAGGCCGCGACGTTGATCGAGACGAACCAGGGGGTATAACGCCGCACCTGGATGGGCATCATGTCCTGCAGCGTGCTCAACGCGGCATCGGTATCGTCCAGCGGGAAGTGGCCGGACACCGGCAGTCCGCCGGCAGCCATGGACACGCGCAGGGTGCCGCTGCGGTAGGGCCGCAGGGCGGCGATCACCTCGGCCAGAGGCCGGCCGCGGGCATCGACCCAGCCGGCTTCCCAGGCGGCTTCGGCCATCAGCTCGGCGCGCGGCGTATCGATGCGGGCGGCGTCAAAGCGCGCGCCGGTTCCGGCCCGCACGATGCCGTGGGCGCCGGCCATGGTTTCCACCACGACCTCGTGCTCATGCACCACCACCACCGTGCGCTGGGCCTGCTGGCGCACCATGTAGCGGGTGCCCAGCGCCCGGACGGTGCCCTCGGCGGTCTGGACCAGGAAGGGGCGGCGGGCGTCGGGCGCCACCGATACGGTGACGGCGCCGTCCAGCAGCCGCACCTGGCGGTAGGCGGGCGTGAAATCGAGATTGACGCGGCTGCGGGCGTCCAGCAGCAACTGGCTGCCGTCCGACAGGATGTAGCGGCGGCGTTCGCCGGTGGCGGTGGCGGCATCGGCCGCGACGTTGTTCAACGGATAAAAGGCATTGCCGACATAAGCGGCACAGGCGCCCGCGCTGGCGAGCGCCAGCGAGCCGGCCAGAAAACGGCGGCGAGCAGGCACGGCGACGTCGGCGGCGGTCGCGGCGGCAGGGGCGGGCGTGAGCGAAATCGGCAGCTGTGGCGCCGTCGTGGCATAACCAGCCGGGTAGGCGTCGCCCAGCCGGCCGAACGTCGACCCTGCCAGGGTGCCCGTCAATTGTTGCCAGGCACTCTCGTGGAGAGGGTCAGCTGCGCGCCACGCCAGGAAATCGTTGTAGTCCTGTGCTGTCGCTTTACCGGAGCGCAGCAGCAGTAACCAATTGATCACTTGGTCCGCCATGGGGTGTCCTTGGGCGTACTTCACTTCAACTCCCCGCCCGTGTTGCCAGGCGGGAATCCTTTCGATGGCAATTTGTAAATAATAAAGGTTTTTTACCAAAGATTACCGTCCAGTTGTCAATTCTTGACGAATCAAATGCAAAAAAGCCGGCGCTGGGCCGGCTTTTTGCGGGAGATGAGGCTTTTCGGCGTGACTTTACTTCGCCGGACGGCGTCCGAAGTCTCGGGGCCGGAACCCAAACAGTAACAACATGCCGAAGTAAACCACGCTGCAGGCCAGCAATACGCCGCCCAGCCACAACGCGCGCTGGCCGGCGTGGGCCTGCAGCCCGATCCAGTCAATACGGCCGTCAGCGTAGACGAGCAGGGCGGCCAGCGCGACCAGGGCGGGCACCAGCCGCAGGGCGAAACGGCCCCAACCGGGAGCCGGCTGGTAGACGCCGCGGCGACGCAGGCCGATCAGCAGCGCCAGGGCGTTCAGGCAGGCGCCCAGCCCGATGGCCAGCGCCAGGCCCGCATGCGCCAGCAGCGGCACCAGCGCCAGGTTCATCAGCTGGGTCAGGATCAGCACGCCGATGGCGATCTTCACGGGGGTGCGGATGTCCTGCTTGGCGTAAAAGCCCGGTGCCAGGATCTTGACCGCCAGCAGGCCGATCAGGCCGGCGGAATAGGAAATGACGGCCAGCCGTGTCTGCAGCACGTCCTGCGCCGAAAAGGCGCCGTAATGGAACAGCGTGGCGACCAGTCCGTCCGACAGCAGCGCCAGGCCCACTGCCGCCGGCAGGCCGAACAGCAGCACCAGCCGCAGCCCCCAGTCCAGCAGGGCGCTGTAGCTGCCGTGGTCGTCGCGGGCATGGGCCGCGGACAGGCTGGGCAACAGCACGGTGCCCAGCGCGACGCCCAGCAATGCGGTCGGAAATTCCATCAGGCGGTCGGCAAACGACAGCCAGGTGACGCTGCCCGGGGTGAGCCAGGTGGCGATGTTGGTGTTGATCAGCAGCGAAATCTGCGCCACCGACACACCCAGCGTGGCGGGCGCCATCTGCTTGAGGATGCGCTGCACCGTGGGGTCGGCCCAGGCCTGGCGGAATCGCAGCGAAAAGCGCGGCGTCATGCCCAGCCGCGCCAGCGCGACCCATTGCACCGCCAACTGCGCCACGCCGCCGATCATCACGCCGATCGCCAGCGCGTAGACCGGCACGTCCATGCGCGGCGCCAGCCAGATGCAGGCGGCGATCATGGACAGGTTGAGCAGCACGGGCGTGAATGCCGGTACCGCGAAGCGGCGCCAGGTGTTCAGCACGCCCGAAGCGAATGCGATCAGCGACATGCAGAAGATGTAGGGGAACATCATCCGCGTCATCCACACGGCGGCGCCGAATTCCGTATCGCGCGCAGCGCCCCGCAGGCCGCTGGCCATGGCCGACACCACCCAGGGCGCGGCGATGATGCCGATCAGGGTGATGGCCATCAGCGCGGCCGTCAGCAGCAGCGCGACCCGGTCGAGCAAGGTGCGCACTTCGGCTTCGGAGCGGCTGCTGCGGGCATGGCCCAGAATGGGCACGAACGCCTGGGCGAACGCGCCTTCGGCGAACAGCCGGCGCAGCAGGTTGGGAATGCGGAACGCGACCCAGAAGGCGTCCGTGATAGGCCCGGCGCCAAAGGCGCGGGCTACCAGGATGTCGCGGATCAGGCCGGAAACGCGTGACAGCAGCGTAAAGCTGCTGACGGTGGCCGCCGAACGGAACAGGCTCATAGCGTGATTACGTCAAAAGAAAGCAGACTAGCAATAAAAAGCGCCGCCCCAAAGGAACGGCGTTCTTCAAGCATGCCCAGAAGAAGGTTTTTTCCCGCCGGGCCGTCCCAGGGGAAAAAGGCCCCCTCGGGGGGCAGATAGCCCTCGAAGAGGGCGTAGCGTGGGGGCACTATTTCGGCGGCATCCGGATGGCGCCGTCCAGGCGAATGGTTTCGCCGTTCAGCATGTCATTGGTGATGATGCTCTGCACCAGCTTGGCGTAGTCTTCCGGGCGGCCCAGGCGGGCGGGGAAGGGGATGCTGGCGGCCAGCGAATCCTGTACTTCCTGGGGCATGCCGAAGATCATCGGGGTGCCGAAGATGCCGGGGGCGATGGTCATGCAGCGGATGCCGGTCTTGGACAGGTCGCGGGCGATCGGCAGCGTCATGCCGGCCACGCCGGCCTTGGACGCGGCATAGGCCGCCTGGCCGATCTGGCCGTCGAACGCGGCCACCGACGCGGTGTTGATCATCACGCCGCGTTCGCCCGTGGGCTCGGGCGTGTTGCTGCTCATGGCCTCGGCGGCCAGGCGCATCATGTTGAAGCTGCCGATCAGGTTGATCGACACGACTTTCTGGAACAGGTCCAGCGGATGCGCGCCGTTCTTGCCGACGATCTTGGCGGCGGGGGCGACGCCAGCGCAGTTGACCAGACCGAACAGCGTGCCGAGTTCTTTCGCGGCGGCGACGGCGCGCTGGCCGTCGGCCTCTTGCGTCACATCGCAATGCACATAGCGCTGGCCCAGTTCCTTGGCCAGCGCTTCGCCAGGCCCGTCCTGCAGGTCGGCGATGACGACCTTGGCGCCGTTGGCCACCAGCATGCGCACGGTGCCGGCGCCCAGGCCGGACGCGCCGCCGGTAACGATGAATACCTTGTTTGCGATTTCCATGTCTCTACCACCAGATCAAATTCAAGGGATGAAAACGGGCGCGACGGGCGCCGGATGTGACAAGGCCTTCGGGACCGCGCCGGGACGCGTCGCGTCCGGCCGGCGCCGAAGGCCTCGTGCCATCAAGGCGCCGGTCAGCTATTGACGGCTTCGAACAGGCGCGACTTGATTTCGTCGACCGCGCCCACGCCCGAGATCTTGCGGTACTTCGGGGCGTCGGCGGGTTGCTGTTGCGCCCACGACGAGTAGTAATCGACCAGCGGACGGGTCTGCTGGCGATAGACGTTCAGGCGGTTGCGCACGGTGTCCTCGCGGTCGTCATCGCGCTGGATCAGGTCTTCGCCGGTGACGTCATCCTTGCCTTCGACCTTGGGCGGGTTGAAGCGCACGTGGTAGCTGCGGCCGCTGGGCTGGTGCACACGGCGCCCGCTCATGCGTTCGATGATGTCTTCTTCGGGGACTTCGATTTCCACCACGTAGTCCAGCTTGACGCCGGCGCTTTTGAGCGCATCGGCTTGCGGGATGGTGCGCGGGAAGCCGTCGAACAAGTAGCCATTGGCGCAGTCGGGCTGCTTGAGGCGGTCTTGCACGAGGCCGATGATGATCTCATCCGAGACCAGGCCGCCGGCATCCATGACCTTTTTGGCTTCAATGCCCAGGGGCGTGCCGGCCTTGACCGCTGCGCGCAGCATGTCGCCGGTGGAAATCTGGGGAATGCCGAAGTGCTGGGTGAGAAACGCGGCCTGAGTGCCTTTGCCGGCGCCGGGAGGTCCGAGCAAG
>NZ_JAELTJ010001081.1 GCF_016428805.1 Achromobacter sp. ASV32 | reverse complement strand
CCCCCCCCCCCCCCCCCTCTCTCTCCACAACCGCATCGTCGTCGGCAGCGTCAGATGTGTATAAGAGACAGCTCCTGGACAAGAGCACGTGCAAGCTCCTCAGGAGAATCAAACTCTGCTGCGCCGCTTTGCGTCGACTTTTCAAGATATGTTGTCCACGACAGACGTTCATCTTCTAATCTTTGTCTTTGTAAACGGGCTTCGGCAAGCTCTGTTTCCAGATGCCCTGTAGATTCAAGCTTGCGTTGTAGTGACCGCTTTTCTTCTTCCACCACCTCCACCGCCTTATTCCTGTCTCTTATACACATCTCCGAGCCCACGAGACCTAATAACCGATCTCGTATTCCGGCTTCTGGTTGAAAAAGGGGGGGGGGGGGGGGG
>NZ_JAELTJ010001080.1 GCF_016428805.1 Achromobacter sp. ASV32 | reverse complement strand
CCCCCCCCCCCCCCCCCCCCCCCCCCCCCCCCCCCCCCCCCCCCCCCCCCCCCCCCTTTTTTAAAGCATATGACGGAATACGAGATCGGTTATTAGGTCTCGTGGGCTCGGAGATGTGTATAAGAGACAGCTACCATGTCGCTTGCTACCTTCACTTCAATAAGCCTTGGATTCCACCCGACTTCTCACTTCACGCCAATAACTCTCCCGCTTCTTCTCGCGCAGCTTCTTTCCCGAAAACACCATGGGCAAGAACCTGTCTCTTATACACATCTGACGCTGCCGACGACGATGCGGTTGTGTTGGAGTGGGGGGGGGGGGGGGGGGTAGAGAAGGGGGGGGGGGGGGGGGGGGGGGGGGGGGGGGGGGGGGGGGGGGGGG
>NZ_JAELTJ010001079.1 GCF_016428805.1 Achromobacter sp. ASV32 | reverse complement strand
GACGCGGCGAGGGACGAATGCAACCAAAATAAGGAACAGCGCCAGGATGAGATAGAGGCAAAAGACGCCGAAAAGGAAACGAGACCGGTCTCTGGGAAGCGGCGCGGTCGGCCACCTAGGCGTGTTGTCAACGGTGAAGCTGAGAATAATGCGGGCTCAAGCGGCGACCCAACAGGCGCGGGGCAGCCAGAAGGTAGAAAAGCTCGATCAAATTCTGAGGAATCCGGAAGCGGATCGGAGTCCGACGCAGAACTTCCGGTTCGGCGCAAGCCAGGCCGCCCAGCTCGAGGCTCTGCAAGATCAGTTCGCGCACGGGGTCGGGGTGGAAGAGGGCTGTCTCTTATACACATCTCCGAGCCCACGAGACCTAATAACCGATCT
>NZ_JAELTJ010001078.1 GCF_016428805.1 Achromobacter sp. ASV32 | reverse complement strand
GTCGTATTGTGTTGACAGATCCTCCAGTGATGTCATCAACCGTCGAGACATGTAACCGGTTTCGGCCGTCTTGACAGCTGTGTCGATCAAACCTTCTCTGCCAGAAATGGCGTGGAACAGGAACTCTGTCGGGACCAGACCGGTATAGAAACTGTTCTTGTCGCAACCTTTCGACGGCGGCTGACGGGCGTTTTTGAAGAAGTGCGGCAAACTTCGGTCTTGGACACCATCAGGAACACGCTGTCCACCAATAATCTGCTGACCGACAAGGGCCACCATCTGGGCGACGTTGATGTCGGAACCTTTTGAACCAGACTTGGCCATGATCAAAGGCGCGTTATTCCGGCTGAGTGTATCAATACAGTAGTCACCGGCCTGCTGT
>NZ_JAELTJ010001077.1 GCF_016428805.1 Achromobacter sp. ASV32 | reverse complement strand
CACTTATATTCTGTGCCGTGTTCAAGGTCGAGCCTTTTACCGTGCGCAAGCTCGTTGGAGTTCTGGCGTCGCTTTTGGGTGTCATACTCATCTCGACAGTAGACTTGTCTGGCCAGAGCGACGAGAATAGAGGCTCGTTTCCGCACAAGACGCCGGGTCAGATCGCCATTGGTGATGCTATGGCCTTTATCAGTGCAGTCGTATACGGCATGTATGTCACGGTCATGAAGAGGCGCGTTGGAGACGAAGACAAGGTTGATATGCGACTTTTCTTTGGACTAGTTGGTGTCTTCAACTTGCTGCTTCTGTGGCCGCTGTTTCCTATTCTACATTGGACTGGAATAGAGCCTGTATGTATCTTTGCGCCCGATGTATAGTGACT
>NZ_JAELTJ010001076.1 GCF_016428805.1 Achromobacter sp. ASV32 | reverse complement strand
CACCAACGCATGTTGCGAACCAGCTAGACAGTGATTGTGCTAGGAAGGCTGACCATGACTGTATCTGCTCAGGCTGCCACTGTGTCTTTTCACAATGGTCGATGTTCTGTAATCGCCTTGACAGATCCATTCTGCTGAAATTTCTTAGAAAATTTTGAAGAAGCAATGCTTCTTGCTGGGAGCGATGGGCGGGCGATTTATTTTGCTATCCGCGTTGTTCTTTGTGAACCAGCACCGGCAAGCAAAAAAAACGATTCAGAAAACGAAGGAGGAACAAACTTAGGCGAACCAGCCAAAATAGGGTGGCGTCTTTTGGAGTTTAGATTTTTTTTTTTTTTTTTAAAAAAAAAAAGGGATAAGGTTGCTGCAGATTCTCTGGGAG
>NZ_JAELTJ010001075.1 GCF_016428805.1 Achromobacter sp. ASV32 | reverse complement strand
ACGCTATAGGAAGCTCGCCGTATTTGCTTTCATACGCGACATATATAAGTGCCACAGTCCACGTGCTCGTCGTGGCTCAGAAAGGCAAAGAATCTTCGTCATTTCAGTCGCTAATATTCTGCATAAGCATTCTCCATGAGCATCGACACATTTACGCTGCAGCTGTGAAGGCGAGAGAGAATCTCGACAAATTAATGGCACACTTGGGCATTAGTGTTGATGAGGATGTAAAAGATGGCTTTGCAGATGATTCTTCTGCGCAAAAGGGACAGGCGGATGTGCGTGATCAAGCACGGGAACAACGAGAGGTGCATGATGTAGCGACAGATCTGGGTGGATTTCCGCAAACTAGCTGGGAGTTTTCGGATTTGGACCTGGATGC
>NZ_JAELTJ010001074.1 GCF_016428805.1 Achromobacter sp. ASV32 | reverse complement strand
GGCCCTGGGAGGTCTGCGTCTTCGCGCCATGGTTTCTGTGAAATAAGGAGATGGGAGGAGATGTGTGTCGGAGAGGGTCGGGCGGTGGTGGCTTTCGTTGCCGCTATGTGTCGCGGCTTGGATGATGAAGAATAGCTTTTGGTGATAAAAAAGAAGTTGGTTTAGAGAGCGAAAAGTATGTCTTGCGGTGTTGTTATGCGCAGAACATGGCTTTGGACATAGAAGATGTCGCTTGGAGAATGTACGTTTGCCAACCTTGAACGCGGTAGCTTCGAAGCGCGGAAAAAGTGAGTGAGAATCGCTGGTGATTAAGACAAATGAAATCAGCAAAACTGCCGCCACAGAAGTGTACAAGAAGCAGAAACGTTGCAGAGGACGAAAC
>NZ_JAELTJ010001073.1 GCF_016428805.1 Achromobacter sp. ASV32 | reverse complement strand
CGACTCTGCTGGCACCACGCCGCTGCAACTCGCGGCCCTGAAACGCAACTGGGCAGTGGTAGAAGAGCTGTTATTGCATCCCAACGTCGATCCCAATGGTAGCAACGGAGACCAGTACATCATCCCGCTGCACGAGGCTATTAAAGGCGGGAATACCGATCTTGCCGGGCGACTTTTGGACAGACCCGATGTTTCCCCAGGCCTGTACGACAAACTCGGATATACTGCTCTCGACCATGCCTGTGCCTGCAACGACCTGTCGATTGCCACGCTCCTTCTAAGCAGGCCTCCATGGGTCAATAGCGTGCAGACGGGACAAGACTCCACGGAATTGATGTTTCACGCACTTTCATCGCAAACTGGATTCGACGTATTACAGTTC
>NZ_JAELTJ010001072.1 GCF_016428805.1 Achromobacter sp. ASV32 | reverse complement strand
GATGAAAATAAAATGAAGATTCCCAATGACTTTTGTTTCCCTTTTAGACAATGTGATGAATTGTTTACTCTGTACGTCCGTAGTAGGTAAGGATAACGTCTTATGGGGTGGTTTGCTCGGGCTGGCTGTACCTCTACTTCAGAATGTGAAAATCCCTACAAAAACGTCGTCCTTCCCATGTGACGGAAGTTGAACATGTATCGTATTCCAGGTTCTTTGTGAACGGGGATGATGCAATTGTAATCTACATAAAAATAGAACGTAGATCCTGCGGCCGACAAGACAAGCAAGTTGTTCGCGTCGCTGATCTTTACGCTTCCCGTATGACTGCGCCAGCGTGCCGGCTTTTGGAGAGGGTATTTTGACGTCACCCCCACTTTGC
>NZ_JAELTJ010000111.1 GCF_016428805.1 Achromobacter sp. ASV32 | reverse complement strand
CCCCCCCCCCCCCCCCCCCCCCCCCCCCCCCCCCCCCCCCCCCCCCCCCCCCCCCTTTTCAAGCACAAGACGGCATACGAGATCGGTTATTAGGTCTCGTGGGCTCGGAGATGTGTATAAGAGACAGGCCAGGGCCAGTTCAAAGGCAAGGATGTCATCCGTCATGCGGGCTCCGGAAGCGGGCGGGCGATGGCGGCTACACTGGCATGGTTTTCCGCGTAAGTAGGCCGTAATGAATCAAAATGTCTCACCCCCGGTGGCCGGCGATGCCTGGACCCGCGTCGCAGAACGCGTGGCCGGCCAGCATTGGCCCGCACAGGCGCTGTATGTGGTGGCCACACCGATCGGCAATCTGGGCGACCTGGGGCTGCGCGCCTGGCACGCCTTGCAGGGGGCCGACGTGATCGCGGCCGAAGACACCCGCGCCAGCCGCACGCTGCTGGACGCCTGGGGCGTGACCACGCCTCTGATGGCGGCGCACCGCCACAATGAAGCGGCGGCGGCCCAGGCCATCTGTGAACGCCTGGCCCAGGGCCAGCGCGTGGCGCTGGTGTCGGACGCCGGCGCGCCCGCGGTCAGCGACCCCGGCGCGCGCGTGGTGCGGGCCGTGCGCGAGGCCGGCTTCGCGGTCGTGCCGATTCCTGGCCCCAGCGCCGTGATTACCGCCCTGATGGGCAGCGGCGTCACGACGGACGAGAATCCCGCCTATGCCTTCGCCGGTTTTCCGCCGTCCAAGGCCGTGGCGCGCCAACGCTGGCTGCGCAACTGGTGCGCGCTGCCTGCGCCCGTCGTGATGTTCGAATCGCCGCACCGCCTGGCCGCCACGGTGGCCGACCTGCTCGAGGTCTGCGGGCCCGATCGCCTATTGACCGTGGCACGCGAGCTGACCAAGCGCTTCGAGGAAATCGCCACCTTTCCGCTGGCCGAAGCCGCCGCGTGGCTGGCGGCGGACGCGCACCGTGAACAGGGTGAATTCGTGCTGATCGCGCATGCCCGACCCGGCCAGGAGGCCGACGACGAAGCCGATCCGCGTACCGATGCATTGCTGGATGCCTTGCTCGAAACGCTGTCCCTGCGCGATGCTTCCAAGGTGGCGGCCAAGGTCACCGGCCTGCCGCGTGATGTGTTGTACAACCGGGCCCTGGGCCGCAAGAATTCGTAAGACATGGTTTACACCGCAGTCGCTCCAAAGCGTCCCGGCGAGCCCGAGGAACGCATGGTCTACCGTGATATCCCCACCCCCCTGGGCGAGATGCGCCTGGTGGCCAGCGCCAAGGGCCTGCGCGGCGCCTGGTTCACCGACCAGACGCTGTTGCCGTCGGCCGAAGGCTGGATGCGCCAGGACGCCGATCCCATCCTGGAGCAGGCGCGGCGCGAACTGAACGAATGGTTTGCCGGCCAGCGCCGCGATTTCGAGGTGGCACTGGACCCGGTGGGCACGCCCTTTCAGCACGAGGTCTGGCGCGCCCTGTGCGCCCTGGGCTTCGGCCAGCTCGCCAGCTACGGCGAACTGGCGCGCACGGTGGGCCGCCCCAAAGGTGCTCAGGCCATCGGCGGGGCGGTGGGGCGCAATCCCATCATCATCATTCCGTGCCACCGCGTGATCGGCGCGGATACGTCACTGACAGGCTTTGGCGGCGGCTTGCCGCGCAAGCAGGCGTTGCTGGAGCACGAGGGCAGCCGCTACCTGAGCCGCAATCCGCGTGCGCGCCGGGTCTGCGACGGCCAGGTCGAACTGCCCTTCGAGCCGCCGCCCTTCGACTGGCCGCCGGCCAGATAGGCGAGGCTGCGTTTTCTTATTGGGCGGCGATGCTGGGCATGATGCCGATGCGGTCGGCCACACGCTGCACGGCGTTCATGGCGCTCTGGCGGTCCGGGTAGGGCCCGATCTTGACCCGGTACAGGTTGTTCGATTGCTCCACGCTGGCGGGCGGCGCGCCCTCGGCCCCCAATTGCGTGTTGATGCGGCTGACCAGTGACTGCGCGTTGGCGGGCTGGCTGAACGCGCCCACCTGCAAGTAGACGCTGCCCGCCCCGCCGGCCATGGGTTGGCGCACCGGCGCGCTGCCCGGCGCCGGCGCGGGTTGCTGCGCCAGCGGTTGGGGCTCCAGCGCCACCGGCACGGCGGCCACGGGCGCCACCACCGGCGTGGAACCGATGGCTGACGCCGGTTCGGGCGCCGGGGTGCCTGAGCCGGCCCAGCGGCGGATCTCGTCCTGCGAGATGCTTTCCACTACCACCTGGCCGCTGCCCGGTCCGATGATGCCCAGCTTGTAGGCGGCCACATAGGACAGGTCCATGATGCGATCGCTATGGAAGGGTCCGCGGTCGTTGACCCGCACGATGATGGTCTTGCCATTGACCAGGCTGGTGACCCGCGCGTAGCTGGGAATCGGCAGCGTGGTGTGCGCGGCCGTCATGGCGTACATGTCGTAGGGCTCGCCGATGGACGTCGAGTTGCCGTGGAACTTCTTGCCGTACCAGGATGCGATGCCTTGCCGCTTGTAGGGCTGGCCGGTGGTGTCGGGCACGTAGCGCTGGCCGAACACCACATACGGGCGGTTGGCGCCGCTGGCGTAGGGCTCGATGCGCGGCACCGCGTCCGGTACCTGATCCAGGTTGGACGGCGGATTGGCGTCCGGGCCGTCGTCCTTGTAGTACCCGCCGCCCTTTTTGCGTCCTCCGGTGGAAGAGCAGCCGGCCACGGCAATGGCCAGCAACAGCATCATCAGGATTTGGAGCGGGCGGGACAGGGTCATGCGGATTCGTCGGGCAGTTGGGTGCGATGGCGCACCAGTAGCGGATCGTGGTCGGCAAAGCGCTTGGCAAGCTGTTCGACCACATAGACCGAACGGTGTTGCCCGCCGGTGCAGCCGATGGCCACCGTCAGGTAATTGCGGGTGTCTTGCGTGTACTGCGGCAGCCAGCGATTCAGGAAGCCGGTGATGTCGTCGATCATCAGGCCGACCTGCTCGTAGCCGGCGAGCCAGGCGGCTACGGGCTCATCGCGGCCAGTCAGCGGGCGCAGGTTGCGGTCGTAATAGGGGTTGGGCAGACAGCGCACGTCGAACACCAGGTCCGCGTCGCGCGGCACGCCGCGTTTGTAGGCGAACGATTCGAAGGTCAGTACCAGCGGCGCGCGGTCGGCCTGGATCAGGTCGCGGATCCAGGCGCGCAATTGGCCGGGCGTGAGCTCGGAGGTATCGATGACGTGCTCTTGCTCGCGCAGCGGCGCCAGCAGTTCGCGTTCCAGGGCGATGCAATCGGTCAGCGACGGCGTGGCGCCGCCGCGTTGCAGCCGGTCGGTCAGCGGGTGGCGCCGGCGCGATTCGGAATAGCGCTGCACCAGGGTGTCGGTGCTGGCGTCCAGGAAGACCACGCGCAGGCTGGTGCCCATGGCGCGCAACGCAGTGACCACGTCGGGCAGTTCGGCCAGCTCGCCGGGCGAGCGCACGTCAATGGCGACTGCCACGCGTTCCATGCCGTCGTCGCGGGCGTTGGCGATGAATTCGGTCAAGAACCGCACGGGCAGGTTGTCGACGCAGGTATAGCTGGCATCCTCGAGCATGCGCAGGGCAACGGACTTGCCCGAGCCTGATATGCCGGTTACGAGGACGACTTTCAACATGGACATGATTGTGGCACGCTTTTCCAGGACGATGCCGGCGGGTTGGCATCTGATATGGCCGTAAACTGCGAATCTGCGCCTGTACCGGTCAGTCTCCCCTCGCGTAAGCTTGGGCACCCGCACACAATAGATTCACCTACGCGCCCCGCCGTCATGCGTTTGGGGGGTTGGAATTCGACTTAGTGTTAACTGGCCCTAGATGTTAGCCCTCATTTCCTTTCGTAGTGTTTCACTGCCGCGGTTTTGGGGCAAATCCTGCCTGCTGGCCGCCGCCTTTGTCGCCTTTTCGGCAGCGCCTGCGGTCGCGCAAGACGCGCCGCAAACCCTGCAGCCGGGCACCATGGCGGCCCGCGTGGCCGCCTGTACCGCCTGTCACGGCGAGCAGGGCCGCGCCGGCGCCGACGGCTACTACCCGCGCCTGGCGGGCAAGCCCCAGGAATACCTCTATCACCAGTTGCTGAATTTCCGCGACGACCGGCGCCAGTACCGGCCAATGTCGCACCTGCTGGCGGGCCTGCCGGATGCCTATCTTCACGAGATGGCCGCCTACTTCTCTGGGCAGCACGCGCCATATCCGGCGCCGGTGCGCGCCGATGTGTCCAGCGCCACGCTGGAGGCCGGGCGCAAGCTGGCCCTGTCCGGCGACGCCGCTCGCGGCCTGCCGGCCTGTGCCTCCTGTCATGGCGCGTCGCTGGGCGGGCTGTTGCCCGCCATCCCCGGCCTGCTGGGCCTGCCGCGCGACTACATCGGCTCGCAGATCGGCAGCTGGAAGAACCACCTGCGCCGCGCCGCCGCGCCCGACTGCATGGGCGACATCGCCAACAAGCTCACCCCCGAAGACATCGGCGCCCTGGCGGCCTGGCTGTCGTCGCAACCGGTCGCCGACAACTATGGCCCCGAACCCGCCGGTTCCTTGCGCCTGCCCGCCGAATGCGGCAGCCAGGCACAACGGTAACGGGGGCGCATGATGAAGCTGATGAAGAAAATCCTGGGGTTCCTGCTGGTCCTGCTCGTGGTGGCAGCGGGCGGCATGTATTGGCTGGGCACGCGCGACGATGCCAGCACCGGGCCGGCCGCGGCGCCCGCGGATCCGCAGCAGCGGATCGCGCGCGGCCGCTACCTGGCGCTGGCCGGCAATTGCATGGCCTGCCATACCGCGCGGGGCGGCCGGGCCTATGCGGGCGGCACGCCCATTCCGACACCGTTCGGCACGATCTACGGGCCCAACATCACGCCCGACGACAAGACCGGCATCGGCGCCTGGACCGCCGACGATTTCTGGCAGGCCCTGCACAACGGCAAGTCGCGCGACGGCACCCTGCTGTATCCCGCCTTTCCGTACACCGAGTACACCCGCGTGAGCCGCGCGGACGCCGATGCGCTTTACGCCTATTTGCGCACGGTCACGCCGGTCAGCCAGCCCAATCGGCCGCCCGAACTCGATTTTCCGTACGACCAGCGCGCGCTGCTGGCGGCCTGGCGCGCCTTGTATTTCAAGCCCGGTGTGCAGGAACCCGATCCCGCCCAATCGGCGCAATGGAACCGCGGGCGCTATCTGGTCGAAGGCCTGGGCCACTGCGCCGCCTGCCACGCGCCGCGCAACAGCCTGGGCGCCACCCGCCCGGCCGATGGCCTGACGGGCGGCATCATTCCGGGGCTGGACTGGTATGCGCCCCCCCTGACCAACGATCCGCACGCGGGGCTGGGACGCTGGTCGGCGCAGGATATTGCCGACCTGTTGCAGACCGGCATTGCTGCGCATTCCAGCGCCAGCGGTCCGATGGCCGAAGTGGTGCTGGGTAGCACCCAGCACCTGACTGGCGAGGATGCCCTGGCCATGGGCGTGTATCTCAAGTCGTTGCCGGCTACGCCGGCCTCGACCCAGCGTCCGGCCGCGGCGGTGTCGCCCGCAGCCATGGAGCTGGGCGGCAAGATCTACCGCCAGCAGTGCGTGCAATGCCATCAGGCGGGGGGAGAGGGCAGCCCGGGCGCGTGGCCCGCGCTGGCCGGCAATCCGACCGTGACCGCGCCATCTCCGGTCAATGCGATCCGCATGGTGCTGGACGGCGGCTTCGCGCCGGCCACGGCGGCCGATCCCCGGCCCCACGGCATGCCGCCCTTTGGCCAACTGCTCAACGACAACGACGTCGCCATGCTGGTGTCCTACATTCGCAATAGCTGGGGCAACGAGGCCGGGGGCGTGACGCCGCTGGAGGTCAAGCGCGCGCGCGCCGCGTCGACGCGCAACTGATCAGCGTGGCTGCGCAGCCTGGCTGCAGGCCGCGCGCGCCATCTCGCCCAATGCGCGGATGGCATCGGCCTGCGCCGCGTCCCACGGATGGCCGTAGTTCAGGCGCAGCGCATTGCCGAATTGGCCGCTGGCCGAGAAGATCGGACCCGGCGCCACGCTGATGCCGCGCGCCAGCGCCTGTTTGTGCAAGGCCAGCGCATCTACTGCCGCGGGCATTTCAATCCACAGGAAAAAGCCGCCTTGCGGACGCGTGACACGCGTGCCGGCGGGAAAGGCCCGCGCGATGGCGTTGGCCATGAGGTCTTGCTGTGCCTGCAGCGTTTCGCGTAGCCGGCGCAGGTGGCGGTCGTAACCGCCTTGTTCCAGATACTCGGCGATGGCACCTTGCGCGGGACTGGATGCCGACAGCGTGGACGACAGCTTCAAGCGCTGCACGCGCTGCGTGTAGCGGCCGGCGGCAGCCCAGCCGATGCGGTAGCCGGGCGCCAGGCATTTTGAAAACGACGAGCAATGCAGCACCAGCCCCTGCTGGTCGAAGGCCTTGGCGGGTACGGGGCGGACGGCGCCGAAGTACAGCTCGCCGTAGACGTCGTCTTCGATCAGCGCAATTCCGTGGCGCGCCAGCAGGTCGACCAACTGGCGCTTTTTTTCCTCGGGCATCAGGCTGCCCAGCGGATTCTGGAATTGCGTCATCAGCCAGCAGGCCTTGGGTGCATGGCGCTTGATCGCGGCCTCCATCGCGCCCAAGTCCACGCCGGTGCGCGGGTGGGTGGGCACTTCCAGCGCTTTCAGGCCCTGGCGTTCCAGCGCCTGCAAGGCGCCGTAGAACGTGGGCGCCTCGACGATGACCGTATCGCCCGGCTGTGCCACGGCCTGCAGGCACAGGTTCAGCGCCTCCAGCGCGCCATTGGTGACGACGATGTCGCTGGCGGGCACGTTGATGCCCGCGATCAGATAGCGCAACGCGATCTGCCGGCGCAGGCCCGGATTGCCGGGCGACAGGTCTTCCATCGTGGCCAGCGGATCCTGGTGTTTCAGATGCGCCGACATCGCCTGCGCCAGCCGCGGTAGCGGAAACAGCAGCGGCGAGGGAAAGGCGGAACCCAGCGGCGTGACGTCGCGGTTGCGGACCGAATCCAGGATGTCGAAGATGCGTTCGCTGATCGCCAGGTCCGTCGACTCGCCATCGGGACAGGATGTCTCCGGTTCGGGAGGCAGGCTTTCGCTGCGGCTGTTGACGTAGTAGCCGGAACGGGGGCGGGCGCGGATCAGGCCGCGCGCTTCAAGCAGGTAGTAGGCCTGGAACACCGTCGACGGACTGACGCCGCGGCTGGCGCAGGCATCGCGCACTGAAGGCAGCTTGTCGCCCACGCGCAGCACGCCGTCGCGGATCGACTTGGCGATCTCGTTGGCGAGTTTTTCGTACAGGCTCACGGTGTCGCGGGGCGACGCGCGTTCACTTGCTGCTTTGCAGGATCGCCATGGCCTGGCGTTCCATGAACTCGCCCAGGGTGTCGATGCCGCGCAGCTTCAGGATGGTGTTGCGCACGGCGGCTTCGACCAGCACGGCCAGGTTGCGGCCGGCGGCCACTTGCAACATGACCTTGCGCACGGGCAAGCCCAGCATGTCCTGGGTGATGTCTTGCAGCGGCAGGCGTTCGAACTTGTCCTGCGCGGTGGCACGCACCAGGTGCACGATCAGCTTCAGGCGCATCTTGCGGCGCACCGAGGTCTCGCCGAAGATGGTACGGATATCGAGCAGGCCCAGGCCGCGCACTTCCAGCAGGTTCTGCAGCAACTGCGGACAATGGCCTTCGATCATGTTGGGCGCGGTGCGCGAGAACTCCACGGCGTCGTCGGCCACCAGGCCGTGGCCGCGGGAGATCAATTCCAGCGCCAATTCGCTCTTGCCCAGGCCGGATTCGCCGGTGATCAGCACGCCCAGGCCCAGCACGTCGAGAAACACGCCGTGCACCGTGGTGGTGGGCGCGAGCTTCTTGCCCAGGTAGATGCGCAGCAGGTCGATCAGCTGCGCGGCCGCCACCGGGGTGGACAGCAGTGGCACCTGGTGCTGGTCGCATTGGTCGACGAGGTCTTGCGGTGGTGTCAGGCCGTCGGCCAGCAAGATGGCCGGCACGCCGCCGATCAGCAGCTCGTCCATGTGGTGCATGCGGCGGCGCAGGTCGAAGCGGGTGTAGTACGCCAGTTCTTCCTGGCCGAATACCTGGATGCGCGAGGGGTGGATCAGGTTCAGGTGGCCCACCAGGTCCGCGGCCGCCATGCCGTCATCGGGAATCGCGCGGTCCGCGGCGCCTTGGCCCGAAATCCAGTTGAAGGGGATTTTGTCGGCGTTGTCGTCGACGAGTTCCTGCACCGTGAGCATGGCAGCGTTTCCGCGAGGGGTCAGAGTTGGCCGGTGGTCAGCATCTTGTGGACGACGGCCGGATCGGCCTCGGTGGCCAGGGCTTCGCGCAATGCCTTGTTCGACATGAGCTGCGCCAATTCGGCCAGGATATCCAGATGTTGTTGCGTGGCGGTTTCCGGCACCAGCAGGCACAGCAGCATCGAGACGGGCTGGCCGTCCGGTGCGTCGAACGTGATGGGTTGCGCCAGGCGGATGAAGGCTGCCAGCGCCTGTTCCAGGCCCTTCACGCGGCCGTGCGGCACTGCCACGCCCTGGCCCAGGGCGGTCGAGCCCAGGCGTTCGCGAGCGAAAAGGCTGTCGAACACGAGCGCGCGCGCCAAACCGTGGTTGTTTTCAAAAAGAAGGCCAGCCTGTTCGAACGCGCGCTTCTTGCTCGTAGCGAGCATATCGAGGACGACGTTGCCGGCGGGAAGGATGCGCGACAAATGATTCATCGGACCATTATAGGGTTATATGACGCACTGCAAAAAACGCCGGTCGGAGGCGCGCGCCCGGCGGGCTTCGCGCGTCCGGAGCAGGTCCTTGGCTGGACGCTGGCCCCCGGTGCGAGAGCGACAGCATAGACCGATCGTGGCGCGTTGTGGGCATTCTCGTGCGTGGATGGCGTTCCCGGGCAACGATGTCCGGGCATTTCCAGGACCGGGCAACGGGCAATGCGAATTCACCGGCAAGTGGCCGGCAATCGGGGACAAAGAGGGGGAGGGGTACTGCGGGAGGGGAGTTTGCCGATGCCCCGGCTGGACGATACGTCTAGCGGGACACCGGGACTTAGGCAGGATTCAAGAATCGCTGTTTAGCTTGGCTCGCACGGCGAGCGGGTCATGAAGCGCGTTACTGCTGGGGTGGCGAGAGGCTCGCCGCTTGCCGCTTCACGGACTCTGCCGTGTGACTTCGTACCTTGTCCTTGTGCTTGATGACCTGACGGTCGACTTTGTCAGCAAGAAGGTCTATGGCTGCGTAGAGATTTTCATCGGTTGCTTCACAATGAATGTCCTTACCGCTGAGACGCATGGTGATTTCGGCTCTGTGCCGCAGGGGCTCTACTGAGAGCATGACCTGGGTATCGATGACGTGATCGAAATGCCGCAGCACTCGCGCCAGTTTGTTCATGACATATTCCCGGATTGCCGGGGTGACGTCGAGGTGACGACCGCAGATGCTCAGGTTCATAGTGTGCTCTCCTTCTAAAAGAGGAAAAATTGGTGCGCAAAATGCGCGGTGGGGTCGTTAGGCGTTCTCCTTGTTTGAGGGGTTCGTTTAGTACTAGTGTATAGACTCGGGCCGATAAAACAAGCTGACCTAGCGCAAGTTCATGGCATTTTTATGGCGCAGTCCCAGGGGGCGCTCCTGGGGGCAGCCGAAGGCCCTAGGGGCTTTCCCCAGGGGGCCTTTCCGGGCGCCTTGTTACATGCGGAAGTGCTCGCCCAGGTACACGCGGCGCACGGCCGGATCGCCGACGATTTCGTCGGGATGGCCGTCGGTCAGGACCTTGCCTTCGCTGATGATGTAGGCGCGGTCGCAGATGCCCAGCGTTTCGCGCACGTTGTGGTCGGTGATCAGCACGCCGATGCCACGGCCCTTCAGGAAGCGCACGATGCGCTGGATTTCGATCACCGCGATGGGGTCCACGCCGGCAAAGGGCTCATCCAGCAGGATGAAGCGCGGGCTGGTGGCCAGCGCCCGGGCGATCTCCACGCGGCGGCGTTCACCGCCAGACAGCGAGATGGCGGCATTGCTGCGGATATGGCCGATCTGCAGCTCTTCGAGCAGCAGTTCCATCTGCTCGTTGATCTTGGGCGTGGTCAGCGGACGGCCGTCGGGCCCCAATTGCAGTTCCAGCACCGCGCGGATGTTCTGCTCGACCGTCAGGCGCCGGAATACCGAGGCGTCCTGGGGCAGGTACGACAGCCCCATGCGGGCGCGCTTGTGAATCGGCATCGAGGTGATGACCGAGCCGTCGATCTCGATGCGGCCGGCATCGGCCGGCACCAGGCCCACGATCATGTAGAAGCTGGTGGTCTTGCCGGCCCCATTGGGGCCGAGCAGGCCGACGACCTCGCCGCTGACGACGGACAGGGACACGTCCTGCACCACGGTGCGGCCGTTGTAGGTCTTGCGCAAGCCCGTTGCGCGCAGGCTGCCCTGCTTGACGCCCGAAGGGGCGGAGGTCACGGGAGTCTGCACTGAAGGTTGGTTCATCGTGGCTGCGTATGGTGTTGCGTGGGGCGCGCTTTAACGCGCTTTCTTTGATTCTTGCTGCTTGCGGCACTCGGCCACGGCGGCATCCGATTTGGCGCGCGGCTCGGCCACCGAACGGACCCGACCGCCCGCCGCGGCGGAGTTCGGGCCGCCCTGGGCTTCGTAGGTGCCGCTCTTTTCGTTGTAGCGTACCCGGTCTCCGCGGATGGTGTCGAAAGGTTTGCCACAGACGTAACGGATGACCACGGCCTGGCCGATCAGGTCGAACGTGCTCTTGGTGCCGTCGTATTCGGCGCGCAGGCCCTTGCCTTCGATCAGTTCGTAGGTCTCCGGACGCTCCTGGCGGATGGTCACGACCTTGCCCTTGCTGGCCGTGGCGGTGCCGTATTGGTTGCCGGCGGCGTCTTCGTGCATTTCCAGCACGTCGGACGTCAGCGTCATCAGGCCGCGCGTCATGTTGACGTTGCCGGTAAAAACGCTTTGCTTCTTGACGTCGTCGTAGTGCAGGGTGTCCGACAGGATCGTGGTGGTGGGTTCCTCGGCCGGCGCGGTCTTGGCCGCCCCGGCGGCCGGCTTGGGGTCGGCCGCGAGCGCCGGCGCAACCGCCGATGCCATCAGCAGCACCGCGCCCAGCAGGCGCGTGGTGGGAGCAATGCGAATCCGAAGGTCGGTCATGGTGTCTTCTGGTCAGAGGTGTTGGCAGGGGTTTCGGCCGGGCGGCGTGATTTGTTTTCCCCGCCGGCGATTTCCACGTCGGTGGAGGCCGATACCTGCAATTGGCGTGTCTTGTTGTTGTAGTGCATGCCCTTGCCGTTCATGCGCGAGCGTCCCTTGATGATTTCCGCGGGCAGATCAGTAAAGACCACGTCATCGTCGGGCAGCAGAATCAACTGCTGGCTGCGTACGTCCAGGACATCATTGTTGGCGTCGGGCTGGCGATGCACATGCGCATCGCCATTCATGACGATGCGCTTGCCGCCCTGTTCCATGATGGCGGTCTTGGACACGCCCACGGTGATCGGGTTGGCCTCGCGCTGGCCGATGGCTCGCGGCGCGGTGATGTGGTACGAGTCGTCGTCCGGGAAATGCTCGGCGTACTCGCCTTCCAGGCGGTTGATCGGGCGGCCGGTGGGGTCGGTGCGCAGCATCACGAAATTGCGCGACCAGGCGTCCATTTCGTGCGTGACGCGGCGCGGCGGATCCGTCTGGATGGCGCGCTGCGCGTAGTCGGCGGCCCAATACGTGCTGGCGACGAGCACCAGCAGCAGGAACAGCGCGATCAGGGAAGGAAAACGGTCTTTCATCGGGTCTGCCGGTCAAGGCGTGGTTAGAGGCGCTTACTGGATGGCGCCGGGGCCGAGCAGGCCTGGCGCGGCCAGGAAACCGCCCAGTCGGCCCTGGGAGGCCAGCAGCAGATCGCAGCATTCGCGCACCGCGCCGCCGCCGGCAGGTTGCGTGGCGATCCAGTGGGCCGCCTGGCTGACATAGCCGGGTGCGCTCGGCACGCTGGCTGCGAAGCCAGCGCGTTGCATGGCCGGCAGGTCGATGATGTCATCGCCCATGTAGCCGGTCTGGTTCAGTTGGACCGCGCTGCGCTGCGCAAGTTCGGCCAGCGCCGAGCCTTTGTCCCGCACGCCCTGCATGACTTCGGAAATACCCAGCTCGGCGGCGCGGCGCGCCACGATGGGGCCGGAGCGGCCGGTCATCAGGGCCACCTTCAGGCCGCCTTCCATCAAGAGGCGCAGCCCGTGGCCGTCGAGCGCGTGGAAACGCTTGAGCGCTTCGCCGGTTTCGCCGTAATAGAGGCTGCCGTCGGTCAGGACACCGTCCACGTCAAACACCATCAGGCGCACGGCGGCGGCGCGTTCGCGCACGGCAGGGGCAATGCGGGCCAGGACCAGCGCTTCGGCCGGGTGAGTGATCGAAGTAGGAAGGGTCATAGTCATACCACTTTTGCAGCCATCAGGTCGTGCATGTGCAGAGCGCCGAGCAGGGCGCCGTCGGCGTCCAGCACCAGCATGTGATTGAGTCTTTGGTCATCCATCTGGCGCGCGGCCTCGACGGCCAGCGCGTCCGGATTGACGCTGCGCGGCGAGCGCGTCATGCCCTCGTCGACCGTCAGGCTGCGGATGTCGCCGTAGCGCGCGATCAGGCGGCGCAGGTCGCCGTCGGTGAAGATGCCCAGCGGGCGGTGTTGCGGGTCGGAGACCACCGTCATGCCCATGCCCTTGGCGGACATGACTTCGAGCGCCTGCGAGACCGGGGTGCCGGCCGCCACGATGGGCAGGGCGTCGCCCTGGCGCATGACATCGCGCACGTGGGTGAGCAGGCGGCGGCCCAGCGCGCCGCCGGGATGCGAGCGGGCGAAATCCTGCGGACCGAAGCCGCGGGCTTCCAGGCAGGCCACGGCCAGGGCGTCGCCCAGGGCCAGGGCCGCGGTGGTGCTGGCGGTAGGCGCCAGGTTCAGCGGGCAGGCTTCCTGGGCCACGCTGGCGTCCAGGTGGACATCGGCCAGGCTGGCCAGTTCGGACTGCGGGTTGCCGGTAATGGCGACCAGGCCGGCGCCCATGCGGCGGGCCACCGGCAGGATGGTCAGCAGTTCCTGGCCTGAGCCAGAGTAGGAAATCGCGATCAGCACGTCGTCGCGCGTGATCATGCCCAGGTCGCCGTGCACGGCTTCGGCGGCATGCACGAAGAAGGCGGGCGTGCCGGTGGACGCGAGCGTGGCGGCGATCTTGCGGGCGACGTGGCCGGTCTTGCCGATGCCGCTGACGACCACGCGCCCACGGCATGCCAGCAGCATGGCGACAACCTGTGTGAAACTGTCGTCCAGGCGGGCGGACAGGTCCAGGATGCCCTGGCTTTCGATTTGCAGCGTCCGGCGGGCAGATGCCAGCGCGGTGTCGGACGATGTGGTGGGATGGTCGGTCATCAGGGGATTTTAATATCAGGTTGCGGGTTTGCCCCGGGCAGGGGGGTATGGCATCCTGGCGGCTCGTTTATCCGGCTATCAATCTTTCTTTTCCAGGCCCGCTCCATGTCCAGCATTCCCAGTCCCGTCCTTGGCACGCCCCTGTCCCCCTTGGCCACCCGAGTCATGCTGCTCGGATCGGGCGAATTGGGCAAAGAGGTCATCATCGCCCTGCAAAGGCTGGGCGTGGAAGTCATTGCGGTGGATCGGTATGCCGACGCGCCGGGCCATCAGGTGGCGCATCGCGCGCATGTGGTGTCGATGACGGACCCGCAAGCCCTGAAGCGGATCATCGAGCAAGAGCAACCGCACGTTATTGTCCCCGAAATCGAGGCCATTGCCACCAGTTTGCTGGTGGAGCTGGAATCGGCCGGCGTGGCGCGGGTCACCCCGACCGCCCGGGCGGCCCAGTTGACCATGAATCGCGAGGGCATCCGCCGCCTGGCCGCCGAGACCCTGGGGCTGCCCACCTCGCCCTACCGCTTCGTCGATACCGAAGACGAACTGCGCCAGGCCATCGATGGCGGCATCGGTTATCCCTGCGTCATCAAGCCGGTCATGTCCTCGTCGGGCAAGGGCCAGTCCGTGATCAAGAGCGCCGACGACGTGGCGTCCGCCTGGCGCTACGCCCAGGAAGGCGGCCGGGTTGGCGGCGGCCGCGCCATCGTCGAAGGTTTCATCCGGTTCGACTACGAAATCACCCTGCTCACCGTCCGGGCGCGCGGCGCCGACGGCCAGGTCGAGACCCGCTACTGCGAGCCGATCGGCCACAAGCAGGTCGACGGCGACTACGTCGAAAGCTGGCAGCCGCATCCGATGTCGCCGGCCGCCCTGGAGCGGTCACGCGAGATCGCGCTGGCGGTCACGTCCGAATTGGGCGGCCTGGGGATCTTCGGCGTCGAGCTGTTCGTGGCCGGCGACCAGGTCTGGTTCTCGGAAGTCAGTCCGCGTCCGCACGACACCGGCATGGTCACCATGATTACCCAGGCTCAGAACGAATTCGAGCTGCACGCCCGCGCTCTGCTGGGCCTGCCGGTGGACACCTCGCTGCGCCAGCCCGGTGCCAGCAGCGTGATCTACGGTGGTGTCGACGCACAGGCCGTGTCGTTCCATAACGTGGCGCAGGCCCTGGCCGAGCCCGGCACCGATATCCGCCTGTTCGGCAAGCCCGAATCCTTCGTCCGCCGCCGCATGGGCGTGGGCCTGGCCGTGGCCGAGGACGTCGCGGCCGCGCGCGCCAAGGCCAAGCGCGTGTCCGCCGCCGTGACCGTCAAGGCCGGCTGACCCCGCTTTCGGGCGCTGCCGCCAGCGCCCAGACCGCCCGGTTTCCCTCGGGCCCGTGCCACCCGCCTTGCCGGCCGGTGGCATTTTTTCGTCGTTCGCCTGCAACAAAAACGGCCTGTTTCCAGGGGTCGGGCCAAATACCGCCTCGCGCTTGCGGTGATACCCCTTCCAGCAGTGTGGTTTGCGCTTTCGCACAGTTTGTTCGATAATTTCAGGAATTACTGAAAACGGCGTAACTGTTTATATCCGACCATTCAGGTCGGAAAACGCCACCGTTGATACCGACTGGCCTGGATTGCTCATGGTGCTTACCCCTCAAAACGAACGTTTCGTCCTGCACTTCGGCGAAATGGGCAGCCGCTGGGGCGTGAACCGCACCGTCGGCCAGATCTACGCCCTGCTGTTCCTGTCGCCCGAGCCCCTGCATGCCGACGACATCGCCGAAACACTGGGCTTTTCCCGCTCCAACGTCAGCCTGGGGCTCAAAGAACTGCAGTCCTGGCGCCTGGTGAAATTGGTGCACCAGGTCGGCGACCGCCGCGACTACTTCGAAACGCCCAAGGACGTGTGGGAGATCTTCCGCATCCTCATGGAAGAGAAGCGCAAGCGCGAGATCGATCCCACCCTGACCCTGTTGCGCGACACGCTGCTCGAACCGCCCTCTGGCCCGAACGAGGCCTATGCGCAACAGCGCATGACCGAAATGCTGGAACTCATCGAACTGTCCACCGGATGGTTCGATGAGGTTCAACGCCTGCCGCCCGAGACGCTGCAGAACCTGATGAAGCTGGGTTCGAAGGTGCAGAAAGTGCTTGGATTTGCCGGCAAATTGCGGGGCAAGAGCTGATTCCGATCCGCCCCGATTTTTCAGGAAACCTCTATGAAGTTGTATACATCGCCCGTATCATGGCGCGAGAGACGGCCTGGGAACCATGCCGGTTGCTGTGGCTACTCACCTGCATGGGAGCGCCCCAATGATTGATCTCGACGTCGTGAACCTGTCGCGATTCCAGTTTGCCGCGACCGCGCTTTACCACTTCCTTTTCGTCCCCCTCACGCTTGGCCTGTCGTTCATCCTGGCCATCATGGAAAGCGTGTACGTCATGACCGGCCGCCCCATCTGGAAGCGGATGACCATGTTCTGGGGCACCCTGTTCGGCATCAACTTCGCGCTGGGCGTGGCCACGGGCGTGGTCATGGAGTTCCAGTTCGGGATGAACTGGTCCTACTACAGCCACTATGTCGGCGATATCTTCGGCGCGCCGCTGGCGCTCGAAGGGCTGATGGCCTTCTTCCTGGAAGCCACCTTCGTCGGCCTGTTCTTCTTCGGTTGGAACCGCATGTCCAAGGTCAGCCACCTGGTGGTGACCTGGCTGGTGGCGTTCGGCACCAACTTCTCGGCGCTGTGGATCCTGATCGCCAACGGCTGGATGCAGAACCCGGTCGGGTCCGTGTTCAACCCGGACACGATGCGCATGGAAATGACCGACTTCGCCGCGGTGATCTTCAACCCGGTGGCCCAGGCCAAGTTCGTGCACACGGTCAGCGCGGGTTACGTGGCCGGTGCCATGTTCGTGATGTCGATCAGCGCCTGGTACCTGCTCAAGGGCCGTCACACCGACCTGGCCAAGCGCTCGATGGCGGTGGCCGCCAGCTTCGGCCTGGCGTCCGCGTTGTCGGTGGTCGTGCTGGGCGACGAAAGCGGCTACCTCACCACTGAGCATCAGAAAATGAAGATCGCGGCCATGGAGTCCATGTGGCACACCGAGCCGGCGCCCGCGTCCTTCAATCTGATCGCGATCCCCAACCAGGCCGAGCGCAAGAACGACTTCGCCATCGAGATCCCGTACGTCATGGGCATCATCGGCACGCGGTCCCTGACCACGCCGCTGCTGGGCATCGATGACCTGATCCTGCGCGCGGAAAACCGTATCCGCGACGGCATGGTGGCGTACGACGCCTTGCAGAAGATTCGCGCCAATCCCAAGGATACCGACGCGCGCATGGTGTTCGACCGCACCTGGCCGGACCTGGGCTACGCGTTGCTGGTCAAGCGGCACCAGCCCGACATGAGCAAGGTCACCGAAGAGGACATCAAGAAGGCGGCCGTGGACACCGTGCCGAACGTGGCGCCGCTGTTCTGGGCGTTCCGCGTCATGGTGGCCGTGGGCATGTACCTGATCCTGTTCTTCGGCGTGGCATTCTGGCTGGCCTCGCGCGGCCGCCTGGACAGCCGGCGCGGCCTGCTGAAGGTGGCGCTGTGGAGCCTGCCGTTGCCGTGGGTCGCCATTGAAAGCGGATGGTTCGTGGCGGAATACGGCCGCCAGCCCTGGGTGATCGAAGGCGTGCTGCCGACCTACTACGCGGCATCCGGCCTGACCATCGCCGACCTGGCCATCAGCCTGGCGATCTTCCTGGTGCTGTACACGGTGCTGCTCATCATCGGCGTGAAGGTGATGCTGCATGCCATCAAGGCCGGACCGAAATCCGACGCGCCCGCGCCTGCCGGCGCCGCCGCCGATCCTGTCCGCGCCGCCGTGCGCGCTTAAGGGGAGAGAAGCCATGGATACCCTTATTCCTTTTGACTACGCTACCTTGCGGGTGGTCTGGTGGGCGCTGCTGGGCGCGCTGCTGATCGGTTTCGCCGTCATGGACGGCTTCGACCTGGGCGTGGCCGCGCTGCTTCCCGTGGTCGCCAAGACCGATGCCGAGCGGCGGGTGGTGATCAACGTGGTCGGCCCCGTGTGGGAAGGCAACCAGGTGTGGCTGATCACTGCGGGCGGCGCCATCTTCGCCGCCTGGCCGCTGCTTTACGCGGCCTCGTTCTCGGGCTTTTACCTGGCGATGATGCTGGCGCTGATCGCGCTGATCCTGCGCCCCGTGGGCTTCAAGTACCGCAGCAAGATGGCAGGCACCCGCTGGCGCAATACCTGGGACGGCGTGCTGTGCTTCTCCGGTGTCGTGGCCTCGCTGGTGTTTGGCGTGGCGGTCGGCAACATCATCCTGGGTGTGCCCTTCACGTTCGATGGCAACGCGCTGCGCATGGTCTACCAGGGCCATTTCTACCAGCTGTTCACGCCGTTCGCGTTGCTCTGCGGGGTGTTGAGCGTGGTGATGCTGGCCATGCATGGCGCCGTGCTGCTGGCTTGGCGCACGGAAGACCCGATCTCGTCGCGGGCCCGCAATTGGGGGCGCCTGGGCGCGTTGCTGACGCTGGCGCTGTTCATCGCGGGCGGCTTCTGGGTAGCGGGCGGCATCGGCGGCCATGCCATCACCAGCGCGGTCGACATGCAGGGTCCGTCGGATCCGATGCTCAAGACGGTGGCGGTGCAGACCGGCGCCTGGATGGCCAACTACGCCACCTGGCCGCTGATGTGGATCGCGCCCATCCTTGGCGTGGCCGGCGCGGTGCTGGTGTTGCTGTTCCTGACGCTGCGCGCCAACGTGCTGTCGTTCCTGGCGTCGTCGGTGTCGATCGCCGGCGTCATCCTCACCGTGGGCTTTTCGCTGTTCCCGTTCCTGATGCCGTCGTCGACCAATCCCAAGGCCGGCCTGACGGTCTGGGACGCGTCGTCCAGCCACATGACGCTGTGGATCATGGTGATCGCCGTTGTCATCTTCCTGCCGATCGTGACGATCTACACCGCCTGGGTGTACCGCGTCATGCGCGGCAAGGTGACCCACGAATCCGTGGGCGACACGCCCAATTCATACTGACAAGGAGTCTGCCCCATGTGGTATTTCTCGTGGATACTTGGTCTGGGATTGGCGTGTGCATTCGCTATTCTCAACGCGATGTGGTTCGAGCTGCGCGAAGGTCACTCGCATGACCCGCGTGCCAGCCGTGAAGACGCGTGAGCGGCGGCGCCAGCAGCCTCGAGCACGACCCGTCGGCAAGCCTGCAAAAGCCGCCGCGCGAACAGTCGCGCTGGCTGATGTCGCTGGCGCGGGCGGCCCGTTTGCCGCTGATGTTGGCGGGGGCCGCGCCGCTGGTGTCGGGCGTGTTGCTGGTGGTGCAGGCCTGGTTGCTGGCCAATGTGCTCGATGCGGCCATTGCCAGGCAGGCGCCGCGTCAGGAGCTGCTGGGCGGCATCCTGACCATCGCGGCGCTGATGGCGTTGCGCGCCAGTATCACCTGGGCCGGCGAGCGCGCGGGGGCGGATGCCTCCGAACGCATCAAGCGCCACGTGCGCCAGGCGCTGTTCGCGCGCTTCCTGCATAAAGGCCCCGACTGGAGCCGTAGGCAGGCCTCGGGCGAAATCGCCAGCGCGCTGGTGGACCAGGTCGAGGCGCTCGATGGCTTTTTCGCCAAATACCTGCCGGCCATGGCCGCGGCGGCGTTGCTGCCGGTGGCGTTTGCCGCTGTGCTGCTGCCTGTGGATGTGGTGGCGGGCCTGGTGCTTCTGGTCACCGCGCCCCTGATTCCGCTGTTCATGGCGCTGGTGGGGTGGGGCGCGCAGGGCGCCAGCCGGCGCCATTTGCGGGCGTTTGCGCGCCTGTCCGGCTTCTTTGCCGACCGGCTGCGGGGTCTGTCCACCCTGAAGCTCTATGGCCGCGCCGAGGCCGAGGCGGCGTCGGTCGTGGCGGCCAGCGATGCGCTGCGCCAACGGACAATGTCGGTGTTGCGTATCGCCTTCCTGTCCTCGGCGGTGCTGGAATTCTTTGCCGCCTTGGGCGTGGCAGGCGTGGCCGTGTACATCGGCTTGACCTATCTGGGCTTTCTGGATGTGCGCTGGTCGCCGCTGACGCTGCAGGCCGGTCTCTTCTGCCTGTTGATGGCGCCGGAGGTCTACGCGCCGCTGCGTCAGTTCGCGGCGCACTATCACGATCGCGCCGCGGCGCTGGCTGCGGTAACGCAGATATCCACCCTGTTCGATGGATTGCCGCAAGCCGAATCGACCCCGGCCGAGTGCGCGGCTCCCGTGGCAGTGATGTCCGGCGGCGCGGCCCTGGCCGTGGCGGGCTTGACCATGACCGCGCCCGGACG
>NZ_JAELTJ010001071.1 GCF_016428805.1 Achromobacter sp. ASV32 | reverse complement strand
GTCTTGTACGTCATGGGCGGACAAGTTATACATGCGTGCCTCTGTGTCTTTTTTTCAATGTCGGGGATTTTGTTTTTTTCTTGGCTGGGTCGTGTTTTGTGAATAACGCTATCCCGTGTGAGATGTGCGTGGTGAAGCAGATTTGGTACAGGGTAGGATGACGTTGGACGAGTTAAAATCGTGCAGCTAAAAAGTTATAGCAAGTAATCGATTTACGAAATGATACTTTTGACAATATTTATTCTTTATTTAAAAATCAAGTCCATATAGACGCTGTCTTGTTAGTTGAGGGGTTTTTACAACCACATAGTAGTAAAGGCCTTATGAGCAGACGTAGACGTTGCGCATATGTAGTTTAGTCTACCGGTTAAGGGTATAAAGA
>NZ_JAELTJ010001070.1 GCF_016428805.1 Achromobacter sp. ASV32 | reverse complement strand
AATCTAAGCCTTGCACTTATGTTCATTTACGTCCTCTCCGTACCCTCTTCTTCAGCTGCGGCTCCCTCGAGGCCTTCCGTTTGTGCTTGTAGAGTTGGCGCATGTTCGGTCGGGATTCGGACGAGCGTCTGCGGCAGACGTGGCTCTCCAGACTGTTGATTTGGATCCGTATTGCTATCTGAAGCCGTCTTTGCAAGTTTTGCTTTTTCCATTAGTACCATGGCCGGCAAATAAGTCTCATCCTCGCTTTGTCGACTTACAAGATGCCATATTGATAGCGCCCAGCACGTTATGCCAGTTTCCCACTACAGCGGCAATTGCTTGGTGTCGTCAGTACAATCCCCAACCTACGGCGAATGATCTTGTCACTTACCCTCTGTTC
>NZ_JAELTJ010001069.1 GCF_016428805.1 Achromobacter sp. ASV32 | reverse complement strand
CCCCCCCCCCCCCCCCCCCCCCCCCCCCCCCCCCCCCACCTACACAACCGCATCGTCGTCGGCAGCGTCAGATGTGTATAAGAGACAGGCCAAAGGAATGCTTGGAAAATCGAATGGCTATCCTACTAGAACGTAGGTACAGTGTCATTTTAATTTCAAAGACGGCTACCATTTATCTTCAGAAATAACCATCATGCAGAGGCAGAATAAATTGCAAGTATATTTATGCAGCGCATGTCATATCATCGTTTGCTTTTAGTTCGAAACACCACTCTTCTATGCTTTTATGCACGCTTTTTTAGCTGTCTCTTATACACATCTGACGCTGCCGACGACGATGCGGGTGGGTGGATGTGGGGGGGGGGGGGGTGGTGGAGAGGGG
>NZ_JAELTJ010001068.1 GCF_016428805.1 Achromobacter sp. ASV32 | reverse complement strand
CCCCTTTTTTTAATTATCCGCCCCCCCCCTATATCAACACAACCGCATCGTCGTCGGCAGCGTCAGATGTGTATAAGAGACAGCTGCTGCACACATAGTTGAACCATCGTTGCATCTGGGCTTTAACCCGAGTCTCATCCTCGTCGGTGCCAGCGCCGGCGGATGTTACGGCAGGGGGGACGGCGGGCACAAGAGCCTCTGGGTTGGCAGAGATGAGGTGGTCGGCGAGTTTGACAAATTCAGAGTGAAGGCGTCGGACGTCGCGGTATTGCGAGGTTCGGAATCGGGGCAGGTTGGTCTGTCGGTTGTTAGTTGCTGCCATGGAATTTGAGAACAAACATGTTTACATAAACTGTCTCTTATACACATCTGACGCTGCCGA
>NZ_JAELTJ010001067.1 GCF_016428805.1 Achromobacter sp. ASV32 | reverse complement strand
CAGCCCTCGGGCTAATCCCACACAAGAAATTCACCTTTGCTAAAATCTGGCTGCTAGCAGCGCACTTTGAGCTGCGCCAAGGCGAGTTAACCGCGGCGCGCAAGCTCCTGGGCCGGGCAATCGGCATGTGCCCCAAGGACAAGCTGTTTGACGGCTACGTGGAAATGGAGCGCAAACTATTTGAGTTCGTGCGGTGCCGGACCCTATACGAGAAGCACATTGAATACAACCCAGCCAACTGCCAAACGTGGATCAAATTCGCCCAACTCGAGGACGGCTTACAAGACGAAGACCGGGCGCGTGCCATCTTTGAGCTCGGCGTCAGCCAGTCGCAGCTCGACATGCCCGAGCTCCTCTGGAAAGCCTACATTGACTTTGAAGA
>NZ_JAELTJ010001066.1 GCF_016428805.1 Achromobacter sp. ASV32 | reverse complement strand
CCCCCCCCCCCCCCCCCCCCCCCCCCCCCCCCCCCCCCCCCCCCCCCCCCCCCCTTTTTTCATCCTCCCCCCCCCCCCGACCTCTACACAACCGCATCGTCGTCGGCAGCGTCAGACCCCCCCCCCCCCCCCCCCCTGAATCACGCGTATCGACCTCTCCGCCGCAACAGGGCTTGGGTCGCTGCTTCTGGTGAACTTGATGCGTGAGCTGCTCGACACGTCAGCACTCTCACCAGCTGGCTCTGATACACCTGTCTCTTATACACATCTCCGAGCCCACGAGACCTAATAACCGATCGCGTATGCCGACTTATGCTTGAAAAAAGAGGGGGGGGGGGGGGGGGGGGGGGGGGGGGGGGGGGGGGGGGGGGGGGGGGGGGGGG
>NZ_JAELTJ010001065.1 GCF_016428805.1 Achromobacter sp. ASV32 | reverse complement strand
GGTTTTGTGTGTTTTCTTCTAACTCTGCAACAGCCGAGGCCACCGACGGCTCCTTTATCTGGACGCCCGAGGATCTCCCCTCCGACACCTACGCCTTCAAGATTTTCCCTACCGGCGACGAGACCGACTTCAACTACAGCAAGCAGTTTGAGTACGAGGGCACCGGTTCTCCCAGCAGCACCGCCGCCTCTTCTCCTGCTTCCACCAAGGCCACCTCCTCCTCTGCCGAGTCCACCTCTGCTGAGTCCACCTCTGCCGACACCACCATGACCACTTCGTCCTCTGCCGAGACCAGCTCTGCTGCCTCCACCACCTCCGAGTCGAGTAAGTTTCCATGTCATTGATGTTGCAAATCGCATAAACCGCTGACAATGCCGTAACAG
>NZ_JAELTJ010001064.1 GCF_016428805.1 Achromobacter sp. ASV32 | reverse complement strand
CAGCTTGGATGCTCTGCTCGTTTCTTCTGAGACGAATTCCACCTTGCCCAGTGCCTTTTGTTTTGGAGTCATTAATTCGTCTTCATTCGAGGCATGTTCAGAGTACGGAGTCTCTTCTCCACTGTCGCTACCAGTGTGGGACACCTGCGTGCTCGCATGTTCAGAAGCATAAGATTTAATGTCCTTTTGCTCGTCCATGACTTTACTGATGTCGATACGGCCGTGCGGCTGTATGAAAACTTGCTTCGACCACAAGTCAGCATAGCGGCCATTGGCAACAATCAGCTCGCTGTGGCTGCCTTGTTCAATAACCTCTCCGTGTTCAATCACAACGATTCGATCAGCATTCATGATTGTTGATAGTCGATGCGCTACAATAAAGG
>NZ_JAELTJ010000110.1 GCF_016428805.1 Achromobacter sp. ASV32 | reverse complement strand
CAGGCGCTGGCCGGCCTTGGGGCTTTGCAGCACTTCGCCGTCGATGCGCTTGGCTTCTTCGGCGAACCATTCCAGGAACGACGCCGCGTAGGCGATTTCGCCGGCGGCTTCGGTCACGGGCTTGCCCTGTTCCGAGGTCATGATGGCGGCCAGGTCCTGCTGATTCTGCAGCATCAGCTGGGCCCACTTCAGCAGGATCGCGGCGCGCTCCTTGCCGGTCTTGGCGCTCCAGGCGGGCAGGGCGGCCTCGGCGCTGGCGATGGCCTGTTCGGTCTCTTTGCGGCCCAGCTTGGGCACGGAAACGATGGTCTTGCCGGTCGAGGGATTGTCTACGGGAATGGACGGGCCGTTGCCGGCGGATACCCACTTGCCGTCGATGTAGCAGGCGTCACGCAGCAGGTCGGGACGCGAAAGGGGATGGGTCAAAGACGTCATTGCAAAAGTCTCCAATAGGGGAACGCGGCCGCCGGGGCGGAATTGACGCGGGCGCAGCGGAACTCCGCTACGCCCGCAATCGCCGTGCCCGATGGCCGCAAAACCGGATGGCCGGGCCGGGGCCCTGACCTGGACCGACTTGACCTTAAGCGGCCAGCGACTCGGTCAGGATGGCCAGCGCGCGATCGAACTGGGCATCGGGAATGGTCAAGGGGTACAGGAAGCGCAGAACGTTGCCGTATACACCGCAGCTTAGCAAAATCAGGCCGCGTTCCAGGGCGCGGGCCTGCACCTTCTTGACCGCTTCGGCGTCGGGCTTGCCGTTGGCGTCGTTCAGTTCCAGCGCCACCATCGAGCCCAGGCCGCGCACGTCGGCGATGCCCGGCACCTTGGCGCGCAGGCCTTCCAGGTGGGCGCGCAGCTTGTCGCCCAGGACCACGGAACGCTCGCACAGCTTTTCTTCGGCGATCACGTCCAGCACGGCGTGGGCCGCGGCCACCGCCAGCGGGTTGCCGGCGTAGGTGCCGCCCAGGCCGCCCGCGGCCGGGCCGTCCATGACGTCGGCGCGGCCGACCACGCCCGAGATCGGGAAGCCGCCGCCCAGGCTCTTGGCCATGGTGATCAGGTCGGCCTGCACCGCGTGGTGCTCCATGGCGAACAGCTTGCCGGTACGGCCAAAGCCGGTCTGCACTTCGTCGGCGATCAGCAGGATGCCGTGCTCATCGCAGAGCTTGCGCAGCGCGGTCATGAGTTCGGGCGGGGTGATGTTGAAGCCGCCTTCGCCTTGCACCGGTTCGATGATGATGGCAGCCACGCGCTTGGGATCGATGTCGACCTTGAACAGCAGGTCCAGCGCCTTGAGCGAATCGGCCACGGTGATGGACTGCGTGCCATTGGGGAAAGGCACGTGGTAGATGTCGCCCGGCATCGGGCCGAACGACAGCTTGTACGGGGCGACCTTGCCGGTCAGCGCCATGCCCAGCATGGTGCGGCCGTGGAACGAGCCCGAGAAGGCGATGACGCCCGAACGGCCGGTGGCCGAGCGCGCGATCTTGATGGCGTTTTCGACGGCTTCGACGCCGGTCGTGAAGAAGGCGGACTTCTTCAGGCCGTCGATGGGGGCCAGGCGGTTGATGCGCTCGGCCAGCGAGATGTAGCCCTCGTAGGGCACGATCTGGTAGGCGGTATGCGTGAAGTTGTCCAGCTGGGCACTGACGGCGGCCTTGACCTTGGGGTGCAGGTGGCCGGTGTTGAGCACCGCGATGCCGCCCGCGAAATCGATGTATTCCTTGCCGTTGGCGTCCCACAGCGTGGCGTTCTCGGCGCGCACGGCATAGAAGTCGCACATGACGCCGACGCCGCGCGGCGTGGCCAGGGAACGGCGGGTATTCAGGTCCTGATTCTTCATCTCAGCCTCGGATGGCAAGTGGGCGGTAAAGCGTTTATTTAATGCTACTATGGCCCCATTAGTGGGAACCACTTTTATAAATCAGGTAGAACCAATTGCGGTCCATCGTCGGTGACTTGCTGCTGCTGCGCCTGGCTGATGCCGCGGGCGGGCCGATGAACAAGCGGCTCTACCACGGCATACGCGAAGCCATCCTCGACGGATCCATTGCCGCGGACTCGCGCCTGCCCGCCTCGCGCGACCTGGCCGCCGAGCTCGGCATTGCCCGCAACACCGTGGTCCACGTCTACAGCCAGCTGCTGGCCGAAGGCTACACCCGCAGCCGCCAGGGCAACGGCACCTTCGTCAACGCCTCGCTGCCCGATTCCTACCTGGCCAGCGGCCGCCAGTCGCGCCGCGCGCCCACGCCGCAGCCGCGTCCGGCGCTGTCCGCGCGCGGCGCCGCCATCGTCGATGGCGTGTCGGCCTCGCCCTACCAGTGGGGCGCCTTCATGCCCGGCGTGCCCGACCTGACCGAATTCCCCCACAAGAAATTCGGCCGCATCTTCTCCGCGCTGTGGCGCAACCCCACGCCCGACCTGCTCACCTACGCCTACGGCGGCGGCCTGCCGGCGCTGCGCGAGGCGTTGGCCGAGCACCTGGCGCTGACGCGTTCCATCGACTGCGACCCCGACCAGATCCTGATCACCGAAGGGTCGCACCAGGCCATCGACCTGGCTACGCGCATCCTGGGCGAAGCGGGCGAAACCGCCTGGGTCGAAGACCCTGGCTATTGGGGCGCGCGCACGGTGCTGCAGGCCAACGGCCTGCGCACGGTGCACCTGCCGGTCGACGAAGAAGGCATGCGCCTGCCGGAAGGCGGCGCCTTGCCGGGCGGCGCGCCGCCGCGCTTCATCTTCGTCACGCCGTCGCACCAGTATCCGCTGGGGCCGGTCATGTCGCTGGCGCGTCGCCGCCAGCTGCTGGCGGTGGCGCACCAGCACGGCAGCTGGATCATCGAAGACGACTACGACAGCGAATTCCGTTTTTCCGGCCGGCCCATCGCGTCGCTGCTGGGGCTGGAGCCCGATGCGCCCGTGATCTACATGGGTACCTTCAGCAAGACGCTGTATCCGGGCCTGCGGGTGGGCTATCTGGTGCTGCCCAAGCCGCTGACCGCCGCGTTCCAGGCAGCCCACGCCGAGCTGTACCGCGAAGGCCACCTGATGACGCACGCGGCGCTGGCCACCTTCATCGCCGAAGGCCACTACGCTGCCCACATCCGCCGCATGCGCATGCTGTATGCGCGCCGCCGCGCCATGCTGGTCAACCTGATCGAACGCCGCCTGGGGCCTGACTGGCTGCACCGCGACGCCAGCCTGGCGGGCCTGCACCTGGTGCTGACCTTGCCAGCGCACATGGACGACCTGCGCGTGGTGGACGTGGCGCGCCGCAAGGGCGTGCTGACCCGTGCGCTGTCGCGCTACTACGTCAATGCCGAAGGCCGCCGGCCGGGCCTGTTGCTGGGCTACGCCTGCGTGCCCGAGCACGACATCGCGCGCAAATTCGAAGTGCTGCTGGAAAGCCTGGCGGAGGTGGCGCGCGCCACGCCCGCGCCGCAGGCGTTGTCGGAAACCGAGGCCTAGGCCTGTCGGGCAGGCTGGCGCCCGTCGCGCCGAACGCATGCGGCATTCAACCCAATCCGCCTTGAATGCCGCCACCGCCCAACGCCGCCTTGAACGCCGCCGCGTTGCGCATGCCCTGGTCTTCGAAGTTGGTATTGAACACCGCGTGCGCCTGCGCGCTCTGCTGCGCCACCTGCTGGAAACGGCGCACCAGTTCGGCCAGTTCCTCTTCCGAATATTCGTACTGGAAACGGCCCGACGACGCGCTGCCCGACGCATTCCAGGTGGCCGTGTTGCGCCCGTGCAGGCGCAGCAGCGTCAGCTCGGGATGGGTGCATGCCCACACCGCCGGCACGCTGTTGTCAAAGCCCTGCGGCGCATCGACCACGGTATGCACCACCCCCAATTCGCGCTCCATCGCCAGCGTGCCGGCCGTGGCCTCGGGCGAGGCGAACCAGCTGCGATGGCGAAATTCCACCGACACCAGATGCTCGTCCATGCGCCGCACGCAATCGGCCACGTGCGCCATGCCGCGCGCGTTGCGCTGGATCCAGGGCGGAAACTGGAAGTGCACCGCGCCCAGCTTGTCCGCCATGCGCAGGGGTTCCAGTGCCAGCGTGTAGCGGCGCCAGAGTTCGTCGCGCAGGTCTTCCGGCATGCCGCGGTGGTAGATCACAGGTTCGGCGTGGTCGCCCAGTTCGCGGCGGATATCGGCCGGCAGTGACGTCAGCGGCGTCTGGTGGCCGGTGAACAGGCGGAATGCCTTGATGTTGAAGACGAACTCATCCGGCGTGCGCTGCGCCCACAGGTAGGCGTTCTCGGCGCTGGGCAGGGCGTAGTAGCTGGCGTCCACCTCGGCCAGGGCGAAGCGCGAGGCGTAAAAGCGCAGCCGCGCCTCGGCGCTGCTGGCCTGGGGCGGGTAGAAGCGGCCGCAAGCCAGCAGCGTGGGGTCGGTCCAGGAAGCGGTGCCGGTGAGCAGGCGCATGGCGGGGCGGGGGCGTGCGGGGTTTTCCATGGACGTCTCGATTTCAACAGTATTGCGCGGCAGGCCGACTGTTATGATAGCTGGATATATAACCAGCTATCCGGTCAGGTTCCCTGATCCCGCCAGCCCCCGCGCGCCATGTCCGACCCGACCCTTCCGCCTTCCAACAGCCGTCCCGATCCGCTGGCCGACCTCAATCCCGCCCA
Organism: Achromobacter sp. ASV32; assembly: GCF_016428805.1. Taxonomy (GTDB): domain Bacteria; phylum Pseudomonadota; class Gammaproteobacteria; order Burkholderiales; family Burkholderiaceae_B; genus Achromobacter. Next base: position 15,713 of record NZ_JAELTJ010000110.1, on the reverse strand, counting down.
GCGCGAGGCCGCCGAATTCGGCGTGGCCGGTGCGGGCGACGACGGTCCGCTGCTGGTCATTGCCGGGGCGGGGTCGGGCAAGACCAACACCCTGGCCCACCGGGTCGCCCACCTGATCCTGAACGGCGCCGACCCGCAGCGCATGCTGCTCCTGACCTTCTCGCGCCGCGCCGCCCAGGAAATGGAACGCCGCGTCGGTTCCGTGCTGCAGCGGGTTATGAACCTGCGCGGCACCCAGCAGGCGCCGTCGTTGCCCTGGGCCGGCACCTTCCATGCCATTGGCGCGCGCCTCTTGCGCGATTGCGCCCAGCGCATCGGCCTGTCCGAGGCCTTCACCATCCATGACCGGGGCGACGCCGAAGACCTGATGGGCATGGTTCGCCACGAGCTTGGGCTGTCGTCCACCAAGTCGCGCTTTCCGCTCAAGGGCACCTGCCTGGCGATCTACTCGCGCGTGGTCAACAGCCAGACGCCGGTGGCCGACGTGCTGCATGGCGTGTTCCCGTGGTGCGCGCAGTGGGAAGACGAACTCAAGAACCTGTTCCGCGCTTACGTGGCGGCCAAGCAGGACCAGCAGGTGCTCGACTACGATGACCTGCTGCTCTACTGGGCCGAAATGATGGGCGACCCGGCCATCGCCGCCGACGTCGGCGGGCGTTTCGACCACGTGCTGGTCGACGAATACCAGGACACCAACCGCCTGCAATCGGCCATCCTGCTGGCCATGAAGCCCGATGGCCGCGGCCTGACCGTGGTGGGCGACGACGCCCAGTCCATCTACTCGTTCCGCGCGGCCACGGTGCGCAACATCCTGGATTTCCCCACGCAGTTCCCCAAGCCCGCCCGCGTCATTACGCTGGACCGCAACTACCGTTCGACCCAGCCCATCCTGAACGCGTCCAACGCCGTCATCGGCCTGGCGACCGAGCGCTACGCCAAGGACCTCTGGACCGACCGCGCGTCGTCGCAACTGCCCGAGCTGGTCACGGTCAGCGACGAAGGCGGCCAGGCCCGCTGGGTGGCCGACCAGGTGCTGGCGCAGCGCGAGGGCGGAGCCACGCTCAAGTCGCAGGCCGCGCTGTTTCGCACGTCCAGCCACAGTGCGGCGCTTGAACTGGAACTGACCCGCCGCAACATTCCGTTCGTCAAATTCGGCGGGCTGCGCTTTCTGGAAGCGGCCCACGTCAAGGACCTGTTGTCGCTCTTGCGCTGGGCCGAAAACCCGCGTGGACGCATGGCGGGCTTTCGCGTGGCGCAACTGCTGCCCGGCATCGGTCCGGCCACCGCCGGCAAGCTGATGGACGCCATGGCGCAATCACCCGAGCCGCTGCGCGCCTTGCGCGAGTTCAAGCCGGGCGCGGCGGCGCAGGCCGAGTGGGGCGCCTTTGCCGACACCTACGCCGCGCTGGCCGACCCGGGCCTGCGCTGGCCGGCCGACGTGGACCTGGCCCTGCGCTGGTACGCCGGTCAGCTCGAACGCCTGTACGACGATGCCCGCGTGCGCAAGACCGACCTGGACCAACTGGTACGCATCGCCGCCGGCTATCCGTCGCGCGAGCGTTTCCTGACGGAACTGACGCTGGACCCGCCGGACGCCACCAGCGACGAGTCCGGCGCGCCTTCGCGCGACGAGGACTACATGATCCTGTCCACCATCCACTCGGCCAAGGGGCAGGAATGGAAGGCGGTGTACGTGCTGAACGTGGTTGACGGCTGTATCCCGTCCGACATGAGCACCGGCACGGCCGAGGAAATCGAAGAAGAGCGCCGGCTGCTGTATGTGGCCATGACGCGCGCCAAGGAACGCCTGCAGCTCATCGTGCCGCAGCGCTTCTATGTGCACCAGCAGACCGGCATGGGCGACCGCCACGTCTACGGTTCGCGTACGCGCTACATCACCAATGCCATGCTGCCGCTGTTCGACCATCTGCCCAAGCTGCCGGACCTGCCCGGCGCGCCGCGCGAGCCCAAGGGGCCGCAGGCGCCGCAGGTGGACGTCGCCAGGCGGGTGCGCAACCTGTTCGCCTGACGTCGTTTTCCGGCCGTGGCGGGCCTGCCGCGGCAGCCTGCCGTCAGGCGCCGTGGGCTATCATCGCTTCATATCAATACGCTGTTTCCGCAAGGGCTCGCATAGCCGGAGGATGCCTATGTCTACTGAAGAAAATGCCGCCATCGATCCTCACAACGGCGAGGTCGTGGCGTCCATTGCCTATGTGAACGGCCGCCGCGACCGCGAGGTGCCCATCGAAGAGGTGGGCCAATATGTCAACCAGGACCGCAGCATGCTGTGGGTCGGTCTGCGCAACCCCCGCCCCGAGCTGCTGGCCCAGGTGGCCCGCGAGCTGGGCGCCTGCGACAAGAACCAGGAAGAAATGCTGGAGCCGCACCGCCGGCCCAAGATCATCGACTACGGCAACATGGTGCTGATCGTCGCCATCACCGTCGAAGTCGAGGCCGAGCGGCCCATCTTCGGCGAAACCCAGTTCCTGATCGGCGAAGGTTTCCTGGTCACGGTGCGACGCGGCGCCACCGCCGGCCACAGCCCCTTGCGCGAACGCCTGGAGGCCTCGCCCGACCTGCTCAAGCGCGGCAGCGACTACGTGGCGTCCGAACTGCTCGACTGGCTGGTGGACCGCTATGTGGCGGCGGCCGGCAAGATCGAATCGGTGGTCGAGGGCGCCGAGCAGAAGCTGCTGATCCGCGGCGCCAAGGACTCCGACATCCGCAGGCTGTACCGCCAGCGCCGCGACCTGCTGCGCATCCATACCGTCGTGTCGCCGCTGGTCGAGATCAGCCGCCGCCTGGCGCGGGTCGAGATGTCGGCCGTGGACGAGCACGCGCGCCCGTATTTCGGCGAAGTGGCCGATCGCGTCTCGCGGGTCGACGAATTGTTCAACGCGCTGCGCGAATCACTGGCCTTTGCTTTTGAAGCCAGCCTGATGATCGGCCAGGCTGCGCAGAACGACACCACCCGCAAGCTGGCGTCGTGGGCGGCCATTCTGGCCGTGCCCACCGCCATCGCCGGCATCTACGGCATGAACTTCAAGTTCATGCCCGAACTGGAATCGCCGCTGGGGTATCCCATCACCCTGGGCGTGATCGTGTCGATCTGTTCCTTCCTGTATTGGCGCTTCCGCAAGTCGGGCTGGCTGTAGCGGATTGGTCCGCCCGCCAGGGCGGGCTTGTGGCACACTGCCCATCGTTTTCCTATCCGGAGCCCGGCCCGTGCGCGGCAAACCTCCCTTTCGCGGCGGCAGCAAGCTGACCGCCCTGATTGTTGCCCTGGTTCTGGCCGCGGCCGGCGCCATCGTCAATTGGCTGCAACCGTCGGGGCAGGGCGGCCAGCGGCCGGCCGAACGGCCCGGCGCCTCGGCGCCCGCTGCCTCGGGCAAGCCCGGCGCGGCCCTGGCCGATGGGGTGCCGGCGGGCACCTATACCCTGACCGGCATGATCGTCAACGTCGCCGACGGCGACACCGTGACCCTGCGCGCGCCCGACGGGCAGCGGCGCATCCGCCTGGACAGTATCGACGCGCCCGAAGAGGGCCACGGCGCCGACCAGCCTGGCCAGCCCTATGCCGAAGCCGCCCGCAAGCACCTGGCCGACCTGGTGGCCGGCAAGACCCTGACCGCGCAATGCTACGAAAAAGATCAGTATGGCCGCGAGGTCTGCGCGCTGATCCTCGAAGACGGCCGCTCGGCCAACCGCCTGCAGGTCGAAGCCGGCTACGCCTGGGCCTACACGGCCCGCCAGGGCGCCTATCTGCACGACCAGGCCATGCCCGCGCTGCAACGCCAGGCCAAGGCCGCCGGGCGCGGCCTGTGGGCCGGGCAGAATCCCATGCAACCCTGGAAGTGGCGCTACGACTGCTGGCGCCAGCGCCAGTGCGGCTGACGCGGTTGGGTGCCCCCGCGGCCGCCCCTAGGGGGATGCCTGGGTACTGGGGCAGGGGGTCCTTTGCTATCCTCTGTCGCACCGAGTAGAAGGAAGGGTTTCCATGCGTGCTTTGAAGCGGCTTTGGGCGGCGGCCATGCTGCTGGTGGCGTTGGCGGGCTGCTCCCAGGAAAGCAGCCCCATCAACAGCCCCTATCCGTCCGGCGCCGAAAGCCAGAACACCCTGTATTCCGCTTTCGTCAAACGCTCGCCCAAGTACCTGGACCCGGCCAGTTCTTATTCCGGCGATGAAACCCCTTATACCTACAGCATCTATGAGACGCTCTATGGGTACCATTACCTCAAGCGTCCCTACGAGCTGATTCCCCGGGCCGCCGCGTCCATCGACCCGCCGGTCTACCTGGATGCGCAGGGCAAGGTCCTGCCGGCCGACGCCCCGGGCGAGCAGATTGCCCAAAGCGTCTACGACATCAAGATCAAGCCTGGCGTGCGATTTGCACCGCATCCGGCCTTCGCGCGCAAGACCGACGGCAGCTACGACTACTTTCCGCTCTCGCCGGAAGACCTCGAAGACAAATACGCCATTCCCGATTTTCCCCGCACCGGCACGCGCGAACTGGTCGCCGACGACTACGTCTACGCCTTTCGCCGCCTGGCCAGCCCGCGGGTCGTGTCGCCCATCTATTCCCTGATGGCCGAATACATCACTGGCCTGAAGGACTACGGCGACCGTCTGCGCCAGCGCGACCAGGCGCTGCGCCGCGATCTGCCCGGGGGCGCGGGCGCTTCCTGGCTTGACCTGCGCGAGCCCGACGGCTTCACCGGGGTCCAGGCGCTCGACCCGCACACCCTGCGCATCCGGGTCAACGGCAAGTATCCGCAGTTCAAGTATTGGCTGGCCATGACCTTCACCGCCCCGGTGCCCTGGGAGGCCGACCGCTTCTACAACCAGCCCGGCATGGCCGAGCACGATCTGTCGCTGAACACCTGGCCCGTCGGCACCGGTCCCTACATGCTGGCCGAGTCGCTGCAGAATCGCCGCCACGTGCTGGCGCGCAACCCCAACTTCCATGGCGAACCCTATCCCTGCGAAGGCGAACCCGGCGACAAGGCGGCCGGCCTGCTGGCCGACTGCGGCAAGCCTACGCCCTTCATCGACCGCGCGGTCTTCAGCGTCGAAAAAGAGGCCATTCCGCTGACGGGCAAGTTCATGCAGGGCTATTACGACGTCCCGCAGATCGAGCGCGGCGAGTACGGCGTGGCCATGCTGGTGGCCGCGGGCGACAGCCAGGACAAGGCGCGCAAGTACCAGGAACACGGGATCCGCCTGCCCACCACGGTCGAAACCGCCAATTGGTACATGGGCTTTAACTGGCTCGACCCGGTGGTCGGCAAGGGCGACACCCCCGAGCAGGCCGAAAAGAACCGCAAGCTGCGTCAGGCCATCAGCATCGCTTTTGACTGGGAAGAATACGTCGCGGTGTTCGAGAACAGCCAGGCGTCCGTCGCCTACGGGCCGGTGCCGCCCGGCGTGCTGGGGTACCGCGAGCCGCCCGAAGGGGTGAACCCCGTGGTCTATGACCTGGTCGACGGCAAGCCGGTGCGCAAGTCGGTCGACGTCGCGCGGCGCTTGCTGGCCGAAGCCGGCTACCCCGACGGCCGCAACGCCGTCACCGGCGCGCCCCTGGTGCTGTACTACGACTCGATGCAAGGGGGCGGCTCGAATCCCACGTTCGACTGGATGCGCCGTCAGATGGCCAAGATCGGCGTGCAGATGGATGTGCGCGCCACCGACTACAACCGCTTCCAGGACAAGATGCGGCGCGGCTCCGCCCAGATCTTCCTGTGGGGCTGGAACGCCGACTACCCCGACGCCGAAAATTTCCTGTTTCTGCTCTACGGTCCCAACGCCAAGGCCAAGGGCGGCGGCGAAAACGCCGCCAACTACGACAGCCCCGAATACGACCGGCTGTTCGAACAGATGAAATTCCTGGACGACGGCCCCGCCAAAGAGGCGTTGATCGCCCGCATGGTCGCCATCGTGCAGCGTGATGCGCCCTGGATGTTCGGCTACTTCCCGATGTCGGGCGGCGCCTACCAGCAGTGGGTCGGCAACGCCAAGCCCACCCAGATGGTGCGCAACACGCTGCAGTACATGAAGATCGACCCGGTCCTGCGCGAGCGCAAGATCGACGAATGGAATTCCCCCATCTGGTGGCCGGTGGGCCTGTTCGCGCTGCTGATCGCGCTGGTCGTCTGGCCGTCCTACGTGGCGCTCAAGCGGCGTGAACGGCAGACTGCTTTCGCCGAGCCGCAGCGCAAGGAGCATCAATCATGATCGGCTACATCCTCCGCCGGCTGCTGTACGGCGTGCTGATCCTGATCGGCGTGAATCTCTTCACCTTCATCCTGTTCTTCGCGGTGAACACCCCCGATGACATGGCGCGGCTGGCCATCGGCGGCCAGCGTATCAGCCAGGATGCCGTGGAAAAATGGAAGGTGGAACACGGCTACGACAAGCCGCTGTTCTACAACCGCCAGGCTAGCGGCGCCGCGCAACTGACCGACACCGTGTTCTACCAGCGCTCGGTGCCGCTGCTGGCAATGGACTTCGGCAGGTCCGACGGCGGCCGCGACATCGGCCGCGAGATCCAGACCCGCATGGGTCCCAGCCTGGCGCTGGCCGTGCCGACCTTTTTCCTGGGGTTGTTCGCCAGTGTCGTGTTCGCGTTGACGCTGGTGTATTTCCGCGCCACCCGGCTCGATTTCTGGGGCGTGGTGCTGTGCGTGATCCTGCTGTCCATCTCCAGCCTGTTCTACATCATCGCCGGGCAATGGATGTTCGCCAAGGTGCTGCGGCTGGTGCCGTTCTCGGGCTTCGAGGGCGGCCTGGACGTGGTCAAGTTCCTGGCGCTGCCGGTGCTGGTGGCGATCGTGTCGCGGCTGGGGCCGGAAGCGCGCTTCTACCGAACCCTGTTCCTCGAAGAAATCGGCAAGGACTACGTGCGCACGGCCCGCGCCAAGGGCCTGGCCGAACGCGTGGTGCTGTTCCGCCACGTGCTGCGCAACGCCATGCTGCCCATCCTGACCAGCACCGTGGCGGCCCTGCCGCTGCTGTTCATGGGCAGCCTGATCGCCGAGTCCTTCTTCGGTATTCCCGGGCTGGGCAGCTACACCATTGATGCCATCAACGCACAGGACTTCTCCATCGTGCGCGCCATGGTCTTCCTGGGGGCGTCGCTCTATATCGTGGGGCTGATCCTGGCCGATATTTCCTACACGCTGGCTGATCCCCGCGTCCGATTCGAGTAGCCGCCATGCCCAAGTTCGTATTTCTCTGGACCGACATCGCGCTGTGGCTCATGGTGGTGGGCGCGCTGACCTATGTCTGGCGGGTGCGGCGCAGCCCGAATCTGCGTTCCACCTGGGCCCGCGTGGCGCGCGATACGCCGGCCATGTGCTCGGCCGTGGTGCTGGCGGCGTTTGCCATCATCGGCCTGCTCGATTCCGTCCACTACCGTCCGCTGCTGCCGCCCGCGCCCGGCGCTGCCGCGGACGCGCCGCCGGTCTACGCGCCCGCCGTCAAGTCGGCGCTGGACGGCCTGCTGGGCAGCTCGGTGCTGACGCGGCCCGAAAAAACCTATTCCAGTCCCTTGGCGGTGCGCCAGTTCACCAAGGAAACGCTGCTGGTCGACGACAAACCCGTGCGCGATTTTCCGCGTCTGCGGGCGGCGGGCGTGCACCTGGCAGATCCTGACCGCGACTATGCCGGCGACCTCTACCGGCGCCTGGGCCTGGGCCTGGCGGCGGGGCTGGCCGTGGCGCTGGCTGGCACGGGTCTGCTGCTCGCAGGCCTGGCCCGACGCTCGGGCGCGGCCGCGGCGGTGCAAGCCGTGCTGGGCGGGCGTTCGGACGTGCCCTGGCGTGCCATGGCCATCACCTTCACGCTGCTGTGCCTGGCGGCCGGCGCGCTGGCGGGGCTGTCCACCGGCTATCACGCGCTGGGCACCGACCGCATCGGCAACGACGTGCTGTGGCAGGCCCTGAAAAGCATCCGCACCGCGCTGGTCATCGGCAGCCTCACCACCCTGGCCATGCTGCCGCCCGCCATCGTGTTCGGCATCGCGGCCGGGTACTTCAAGGGCAAGGTCGACGACGCCATCCAGTATCTCTACACCACCATCACCTCGATCCCCGGGGTGCTGCTGGTGGCCGCCTGCGCCCTGATGATGCAGGTCTACATCGACAACCACGCCGATCTGTTCGACACCTCGGCCGCGCGCGCCGACCTGCGTCTGTTCCTGTTGTGCATGATCCTGGGCTTTACCGGCTGGGCCGGCCTGTGCCGCCTGCTGCGCGCCGAAACGCTCAAGCTGCGCGAGCTGGAATACGTGCAGGCGGCACGGGCGTTCGGCGTGTCCCATTGGCGCATCATGACCCGGCACCTGCTGCCCAACGTCGCCCACTTGGTGCTGATCACCGTGGTGCTCGAATTCTCGGGGCTGGTGCTGTACGAGGCGGTGCTGTCCTACCTGGGCATCGGCGTGGACCCCAGCATGAATTCGTTCGGCTCGATGATCGACGGCGCCCGGCTGGAGATGTCGCGCGATCCGATGATCTGGTGGAATCTCCTGACCGCCTTTCTCTTCATGCTGACGCTGGTGCTGGCCGCCAACCTGTTCGCCGACGCCGTGCGCGACGCCTTCGATCCGCGCACGCGGCGCTACAAGCCGAGCCGCCTGCCCGGCATGGGCCTGTTCGGTCGTCGTCCCGGCGCCATGCTGGCCGCCGATGCCCGCCAATCCAAACCGGGAGACGCCCCGTGACACAGGACACGCCTTTGCTGGCCGTGCAGGGCCTGGATGTCGATATCGCCGGTGAAAGCGGTATGACGCACGCGGTCAAGCGACTGCAACTGGCGATTTCGCAACGCGAAACCTTCGCGCTGGTCGGTGAATCCGGTTGCGGCAAGAGCATGACAGCGCTGGCGCTGCTGCGCCTGTTGCCCGATGCCGGCCGCATCGTGGGCGGCCAGATCGAACTGGACGGCGAAGACCTGAACCGGTTGCCGGAAAGCGCCATGCGCGGCGTGCGCGGCGGACGCATCGGCATCATCTTCCAGGAACCCTCCACCAGCCTGAATCCCGTCATGCGGGTGGGCGACCAGATCATCGAAACCCTGCTGGCCCACACACCGCTGCGCGGCGCTGCCGCGCGTGCGCGGGCCATCGACTGGCTGCGGCGGGTCGGCATTCCCGAGCCGGACCGGCGCGTGGATGATTATCCGTTCCAGTTCTCCGGCGGGCAGAAGCAGCGCGTCATGATCGCCATCGCCCTGGCGGCCGAACCACTGCTGCTGATCGCCGACGAGCCCACCACGGCACTGGACGTGACCGTGCAGGCGCAGGTGCTGGACCTGCTGGCCGATATCCAGCAGGAAATGGGCATGGCCGTGCTGCTCATCACCCACGATCTGGCGGTGGTCAAGAACGTGGCCCATCATGTGGCGCTGATGCGTGGCGGCGAAATCGTCGAAAGCGCCAGCGCCGAGGAATTCTTCCGCGCGCCCAAGCATCCCTATGCGCGCCAGCTGTTCGACGCCATCCCCACCTTTGAAAAACGTGGCGTGCCGCTGAGCGAACCGGCGCGCCGCGCGCAGGCAGGCGAGGGCGCCGTCGTCCGCCGCCGGGTGCGCGATCCCGGCGTGGTGCTGGACGTACAGGACCTGTTGGTCCACTACCCGGTGCGCAAGGGGCCGCTGCGGCGCATCGCCTCGTGGGTCAAGGCCGTCGACGGCGTGACCTTCACGTTGCGCGCGGGCGAAACGCTGGCCTTGCTTGGCGAGTCGGGGTGCGGCAAGACCACCACCGGCAAGGCGCTGCTGCGGCTGATCGATGGCGCCCGCATTTCCGGGCGTGCGATGCTGCTGGGGCAGGACCTGCTGACGGCCGACCGCCGCCGCTTGCAGCGTCTGCGCCAGGACATCCAGATTGTGTTCCAGGACCCCTACGCCTCGCTCGATCCGCGCATGCGGGTGGGCGACATCCTTGACGAAGGCCTGGAGTCGTTGCGCCGCGGCATGACTGTCCAGGAACGCGCCGCCCATGCCGCCCGGCTGATCGAGCGCGTGGGTCTGCCGGTCAATACACTGACGCGCTATCCGCATGAGTTCTCGGGCGGCCAGCGCCAGCGCATCGCCATCGCGCGCGCCCTGGCCGTCGAACCCAAGGTGCTGATCTGCGACGAGCCGACCTCCGCGCTGGACGTGTCGGTGCAGGCACAGATCCTGGACCTGTTGCGTGAGCTGCAGGACGAGCTGGGCATCGCCTACCTGTTCATCACGCACAATTTCGGCGTGGTCGAGTACCTGGCCGACCGCATCGCGGTCATGGAGGGCGGCCGTATCATCGAACTGGGCGAGGCCGACGCGGTGCTGCACGCACCGCGCCAGGACATGACGCGCCGGTTGCTCGACGCCGTGCCGCGCCTGCAATTCGGCCCCGCCGCCGCGGGCTGATCCGGGACGCGCGGCCTGCCGCCGCCCCGCGCGGCGGCAGGCGGATCCATGCGATACTGCGCGTCAATCCCCGCGAAAAACGACCTTCCGTCCCATCGGCCTTTGGGCCGCACCCTCAGAAGGCCGCGCACACGCCACCCAGCCCTTGCGTCAGGTCGGCCAGCGATTCCCCGGCATCCGCCGGACCGTCACGAGCAGACGCGCTTTCCATGCGCCTTGCCCGTATCACTGGAACGCGCCATGGCCAGACCGCTCAACGCAGCAAAACCTCTTTCGACTTCCCGCATCGCCATTATCGGCGCCGGCCTTGGCGGCTTGACGCTCGCCCGCATTCTGCACCGGCATGGCGTGCCCGCCACGCTGTACGAGGCGGAGATGTCGCCCGATGTCCGGGCACAGGGCGGGTTGCTGGATATCCACGGCGACAACGGCCAGGTCGCGCTCAAGGCCGCGGGCCTGCATGATCAATTCCTGGCCCTGGCGCTGCCGGGCGAAGACGCCAAGCGCGTGACCGATCGGCATGGCAACATCCTGATCGACCGGCCGGGCAAGGGTCCTGCAAGCCCCGCCGCCCGGCCCGAGATCGCCCGGGGCGACCTGCGCCGGCTGCTGATCGGCGCGGTGCCGGCCGGCGCGATCCGCTGGGGCTGCAAGCTCACATGCGTCACTCCCCTGGGTGACGGGCAGCACCGGTTGTGCTTTTCCAACGGCGCGCGGGCGACGGCCGATCTGCTGATCGGTGCCGACGGCGCCTGGTCGCGCATCCGTCCGCTGCTGTCGTCGGCCATGCCCGCGTATACGGGCACGACGTTCATTGAAACCCATTTGTCCGCGGGCCGCGTCCGGCACGCCGCCTGCGCGCAACTGATCGGCGGCGGCACCCTGATGGCCGTCGAACCCGGCAAAGGCATCCTGGCGCACCGCCATGCAAACGGCGCCGTGCAGGCCTATATCGCGCTGAACCAGCCTCAGGCGTGGTTCGACGCCCTCGACTTCACTCGCCAGGCCGTCGCGCTCGACCGGATCGCGCGGGAATTCGAAGGCTGGGCGCCCGCGCTGCGCTCGCTGATCACCGACGGCGATCGCGAACCCGTGGTCAGGCCATTGCACGCCTTGCCGATCGATCATCACTGGGCCCGTAAGCCGGGCGTCACTCTGGTCGGCGACGCCGCGCATCTGATGTCGCCCTTTGCCGGCGAAGGCGCCAACCTGGCGTTGTTCGACGGCGCCAGGCTGGCCAGCGCGCTCTGCGCGCATTCCGGTGATATCGAAGCCGGGCTGGCCGAGTACGAGCAGGCGCTGTTTCCCCGCAGCGCCGCCGTCGCTGCGCTGACGGCCCGCAATCACCAGCGCTTCTTCGGCGAGCACGCGCCCTGGAGCGTCGTTGAGCTGTTCGCCGCGCACTGATTGCGCCGGGTCAAAGGAAAACCGCGCCCAGATCCTTGCGGATCGGGGCGCGGTGCGGCTGCGGGGCCAGGTCAGTCGTGGGCGCTGCGGGTCTCCAGCCAGACCAGGGTGTCGTGCCGCAAGGCGCGTACGCATTGCGCCAGGAAGGCATGCACCACCTCAAGTTCGGCGGCGTCGTAGCGGCGCGCCATCAGCACCACTGCTTCGGCCACCCACTGGCGTTCCTGGGCCAGTTGCTGGCATTGCTCTTCCACCGGCCGGATCACGATCATCCGGCGATCCAGCGGGTGACGACCCCGTTGCACATAACCCGCCGCTTCCAGGCGATTGATCAAGGCAGTGGCGCCGCCGGAGCTGATACCCATCAACTGGGCCAGTTGGCCGGTGGGCAGGGCATCAAACTCCATCACCAGTTCCAGCGCTTTCAGATCCGCCAGGGGGATACCCAGTTTTTCCGCCAGGGCCGACTGGCACGCCGCGTTGTACACGGCGAACTGCCGGCCTAGCATCAGGGCGATGTCGTCAAGCATTCCGGGCCGCAGATCGTTATTGCGAGATTCAGGCATTACGGTCACATGTTCGTGGTGAACGATGGTTTCTTGTTGCAGCATGGTTCGCTCCCTCACGGATCCGGTGGTTTACTTCTTGGCCGACAGACCGCCGAGCAGGCCGCCCAGCAGACCGCCATTGGCCGAGCCGTTGGTGGTGGTGCCGCCGTTCACGCCCGCGGTCACTCCGCCCAGCAAGCCGCCCAACAGGCCGCCATTGTTGGCCGTGCCCGACGCGCCGGCGCCCGCTCCCGCGCTGGCGGACGCGCCGCCGGTCAGGCCGCCGAGCAAGCCGCCGAGCAAACCGCCATTGGCGCCCGCGGTGCCGCCAGCCGTGCCGCCGCCGGTCACGCCGCCCAGCAGGCCACCGAGCAGGCCGCCATTGGCGCCCGCGGTGCCGCCGGCCGTGCCGCCACCGGTCACGCCGCCCAACAGGCCACCGAGCAGGCCGCCATTGGCACCCGTGCCGCCCGTGGCGCCGCCCAAGCCGCCGGTCAGACCGCCCAACAGGCCCGTCACCGGCGCCAGCAAGCCGCCGTTGGCGCCGCCGGCCGTACCGCCGGTCACGCCTCCCAGGATGCCGGTGATCGGGCTGAGCAGGCCGCCGTTATTGCCGCCGGTCACGCCGCCCAGGCCCAGACCGCTGGTCAGGGAGGCGACGGCGCCGGTGGCGTTGGCCAGCGTGGCGCCGAGCGGGTTGGGGTTGCCCGGCGTGGCGTTCAACAGACCGCCCGCGCTGCTGACGGCGCCGCCCAGGCCTTGCAGCACGCCATTCAGGCCTGCCACATTGCCGCCAGGCAACTGGCCGCCCAGGTTGCTGACCGTGCCACCCAGGGTATTGAGCAGGCCGGCGACCGGCGCGCCCAGCTTGGTGGTGGCGCCGACTTGCTGCGTCAGCCCGACCACGGTGCCCGCCAGGGGGCTGGCCGTCGGGTCAAGCGCCGCGCCCAAGCCGGCCAGCGTGGGTTGCAGACCCAGCGGCAGCACGTTGTCGACCGTCTTGCCGACATTGCCCAGCGCGGGCTCCAGCAGCGGCTTGGACGGGCCGTTGAGCACGCCGCCGGTGACGCCGCCCACCAATTGGGTGACGGGGTTCAGCAGGCCGCCATTGCCCGACAGGCCGCCGGTCAGGGCGCCCACCGCGTTGGTGGCGTTGCCCAGGATCGTGGTCAGCGGTTGCGGATTCTTGGGATCGGCGTTGAGCAGGCCGCCGGTGCTGGCAACCGTCTTGCCCAGGCCTTCGACCAGGCCACCGACGCCAGCGCTCAGGCCGCCGGGCAGGCCGGTGCCCTTGACCGTGGTGCCCAGGCCTTCGACCAGGCCGCCGACTTGCTTGACCGTGCCGTCCACGGGTTGTCCGAGGCCGGTGGTGGCGCCGACTTGCTGGGTCAGGCCGACAACGGTATCGACCACCGGTTTGACGGTCGGATCCAGCGCCTTGCCGACGCCGCCCAGCGTGGTGCCCAGATTCAGGGGCAGGGTATTGTCGACGGCCTTGCCGGTATTGCCCAAGGTCGTTTGCAGCAAACCGGTGGTCACCGGATTGACCGGCGGATTATTCGGGTTATTCGGGTTATTGGGATTGGTCGGGGTGTTCGTGCCCGGCAAACCGGCCGATGCGCCGTCACCGCCGTGGCCACCGCCGCCGCCGCAAGCGGCCAGCGCGCTCATCAGAGCGGCCGCCAGAACGGTGGAAGTCAGAATACGTTGTACGCGTTGCGTTTCAATCTTGGCATTCATGGCGAGCTCCTGTGGGGGATGTGTCAGGCGTCGAAACTGCCCGATACGTCTCTACATGCATAAACCGTGCCAATATTTTTCCCGCGACGTGTCAGTTTGCCTTTTTGTGATTTTTAATATTTTTAAAGTTCTTTAAAATCAATGGCTTAAGTTTCATTTAAAGGGTTTGTACCAATATTTGGAATCACCCATTTTTACGATCACGCGGAGCCTGCGAATGTTACGTATGGCCGTAATTCCCCCGTTACGTTACGGCCCACGTTACGTAACGCGGTGTATGAAACAGGCAAAAAAAAGCGCCTGTCGAAACAGGCGCGCTTTACAGGGCGCGCTGACGGCGCCATCGCGGTCGCAGATCAGAACGCGTCGTAATACAGCGAGTAGTTCGCGTTGAAGCGCACGTCGCGATCGTTGTTCACCGTGGCCGAACCGATCGGCTTGGCCACATTGAAATCAAACAGGTAGTACTTGTCGTCGGTAAAGCGCAGCCCCAGCGCTACCGATGACAGGTGGCGCTGATTCAATTGCTGCAGGCTCTTGTTGTTGTAATAGGTACGGGCAAAGTCGATCAGCGCGTAGGGCTGCACATTCGAAAGATATTCCCAGCCGATGCCGAAACGGCGATTCACCTCGGCCGAAACCCCCACGCCTTTATCGCCGCTTTGTTCGCCTTGCGGATAGCCCATGGCAAAGCGCCAACTGCCGTACGACACCTGTTCGGACGACGGCAGGATATTGCTGGAGTACTGCGCCGCGCCAGACAGCGTCAGGCCGAACTGCGCCGGCAAGGCGAAGGTCTGCTTGGCATTCAGGTTGTAGCGGGTGAAGTCCAGATCCAGGATCGGCACGGCGGAATAGCCGTAGTTGGTGTTGATCTCTTTCTTGGCGCCGGCCGTATTGAAGCCCTTGGCGACCCCCAGGGTCACGTCGGTGGTCCGGGATTCCGACACCTGGATATAGCGCATTTCAAGATTGGCGGCCCGCACCTGCGCGTCCTGCTGCAGCCAGCGGTCGGAATCCTTGGCATCGTACCGGTCCTTGGAGTTGGCCGCATACACGCCCAGCGTACCGGTGAGTGACCGGGTGTTGTTCAGCAGAAAGGGGTAGCTCACGCCGATGCCGATCCGGTTGTTCTTGACGCGGCGCTGGAAGCCCAGGAAATCGATGGCGTCGTCCTTGGGCCGGGCGTCGTAGTGGTAACCGTCCACCTTGACCGCCAGCCCGTCGTTGCCGATCGGCACGCGGACTTCGCCGGATACGTACTTGACGTCGTCGGTATTGAACGGGACCGACGCGGTCAGTTTGACCTGCTCGCCCAGCGGCGTCAGGCTGTTGGTGGCGGCATTCACGATGGGTTGCATGCCCGTGCCCAGATCCGCCACGCCGCCCGTCAGGCTGACCGGCTGGCGCGTGGCCGTCAGCAGCAGCTCGGTGGCGCCGTCGGCGCGACGGGGCAGGTCCAGCGCGGGGGTGAATTTCACCCCCGGCACTGTCCGCATCAGATTCAGCACCCGTTCCAGCGTGGCCTGTTTGAGCGGCTTTTCTTCCTTCAGCGGCTCGGCCAGTGATTCCAGGCGGTCCTGCGCATTGCCGATGTCGCCTTCGAT
>NZ_JAELTJ010001063.1 GCF_016428805.1 Achromobacter sp. ASV32 | reverse complement strand
ACTACACACATATCAGAGACGCAAATACCCCAAAACGAGCAAGTTAAGATTGCTCGGCCCCCGACAAGCGAAATTGCGAGCTACAACTGCCCTTATATTCATGCCGCAAAGGGGGAAAAGCGCACAGCGGCGACGGCGTCTGCCTCCGATCAACAAATCTGCGGACTTTTAGAACCACTCGATAAAGATGCCAAGGCCGAATCTGCAGCCGAAGGGAGCGTTCTTAGTGTGAGTCTACATTCGCTGGACGACTGTGTCATTGCACGAGAAACGTATCTCGGCTCCCACAACGAGATCCTCTATCGGTGCGCGCTATCGTGCAGCGCAGGTGGTTCTGGAAGTGATGACGAAGCCATTTCGGGCTTGCAAGATGGATGGAAATG
>NZ_JAELTJ010001062.1 GCF_016428805.1 Achromobacter sp. ASV32 | reverse complement strand
CCCCCCCCCCCCCCCCCCCCCCCCCCCCCCCCCCCCCCCCCCCCCCCCCCCCCCCCCCATTTTTCAAGCACAAGACGGAATACGCGCTCGGTTATTAGGTCTCGTGGGCTCGGAGATGTGTATAAGAGACAGACGCAACCGTGGTGGCAAGCTGCTCACCCTCGACAAATTCATCTTGAGGACCACCCACACGGCTGGGATCATCACCGCCCTGGTCGTCATTGGCAAATGTTCGCCATTCAGATCTAGTGCTGTCTCTTATACACATCTGACGCTGCCGACGACGATGCGGTTGTGGGGTGGAGGGGGGGGGGGGGGGCGATAAAAGGGGGGGGGGGGGGGGGGGGGGGGGGGGGGGGGGGGGGGGGGGGGGGGGGGGGGGG
>NZ_JAELTJ010001061.1 GCF_016428805.1 Achromobacter sp. ASV32 | reverse complement strand
CCTTGTGCATGGGCAAGTCGTCGGGCAGCTTGTTCGACTCTAGCAAGTACGGTAACGAGGCGCAAGACATGCAGGGCATGGAGTTCCGTTACTTTCTTAACATGTTGATCCTTGCAGAGGCTGACAGCAAGATCCGCGAGAAGCTTGGATTTGCGAAACGCACGTCAACCCGGGAGATGTGGTTTGACGTCAGCGGCTACGACCCTATGACTGAGGACCCCGAGATGGAGGCTATCCTCGCGGACCTCGACGCTTTCGAGGAGCACGACGGAGGCTGCTGGACGCCAACACGTGCAGAGGTCCTCGAGAACTGGAACGACTACCAATACAACTTGCTACGTGTCGTCGAGGTAGACCTCGAGAACCCACCCACCGATATACAC
>NZ_JAELTJ010001060.1 GCF_016428805.1 Achromobacter sp. ASV32 | reverse complement strand
ACGGCCCAGTCCATGAATGAGGAGGTGCCGCGGATTGCGAAGACGATGGTGTGGGCGTCGTCCATGGGGACGGACTTGAGGTATGTGGCTTTTGTGCCGCTGCGCCAGTTGCCGGATGTGTAGTATACCGAGGAGTTGTGTTCTTTGCCTGTTGGGCGGGCGTAGACGCGCTGGCTGTATTGCGCTGCGAGGCTGAGGAGCGGCCAGGTCGGCATGTAGAGGGTTAGTGGCGGGAGGGAGGCGGGGAGTTTCGAGTTGGCGTAGAGTTCGACTTTGGCAAAGTAGGTTCCTGATGTGATTTGGGTTGCTTGTGAGGGAGTTTTGGTTTTGCTTTTGGTTTTGTTGCGGTTGGATTTGGGGGCGATGTTGGAGAGGGTTGTGAG
>NZ_JAELTJ010001059.1 GCF_016428805.1 Achromobacter sp. ASV32 | reverse complement strand
CCCCCCCCCCCCCCCCCCCCCCCCCCCCCCCCCCCCCCCCCCCCCCCCCCCCCCCCCATTTTTTAAAGCCTCTGACGGCATACGCGATCGGTTATTAGGTCTCGTGGGCTCGGAGATGTGTATAAGAGACAGATACTACTCTGTACATTGTACGCAAATGGCTTGAAACCCTACGTAAAGACAAATGACAGGAGCTGTATGTGAAAACAAATTTCCCACATCATGGGGAGAGTCAGAGCGCTGTTATATGCCTGTCTCTTATACACATCTGACGCTGCCGACGACGATGCGGTTGTGTGGGTGGGGGGGGGGGGGGGGGGGGGAGGAAGAGGGGGGGGGGGGGGGGGGGGGGGGGGGGGGGGGGGGGGGGGGGGGGGGGGGGG
>NZ_JAELTJ010001058.1 GCF_016428805.1 Achromobacter sp. ASV32 | reverse complement strand
CCAAAAGTTGAGTCGGGACCTTTGTCTGCAGACGGGCCATCCATGATCAAGCTCATAAACTTGGGCACATTATCAGCAAATAGGCGGAGTAGAGTGCCAAGGTAGATTGGATCGCGACTTGAGGGTTCGTTTTCGGCCTCGGTCAATACGTCCGGGTCGTAATCGGAATTGTTTTTGCGGATAACCTCAATGATGATGCCAACGCCAACAGTCAAGGGATTACCGCCACGAAGCATATATCCGATGAGCTGCTCAACACATTGCTTGGATACGAGCTGTCTAGTGAGCTCATTGGGGCCAATGCACTGTTGCTCATTCTGCGACGCATTGGCGGAAATGGTAATGATGGCCTTGATGAAATCACCGGCAGCAGTCTGGACGAC
>NZ_JAELTJ010001057.1 GCF_016428805.1 Achromobacter sp. ASV32 | reverse complement strand
CCCCCCCCCCCCCCCCCCCCCCCCCCCCCCCCCCCCCCCCCCCCCCCCCCCCCCCCCCTCTTTTAAAGCAGAAGCCGTCATACGAGATCGGTTATTAGGTCTCGTGGGCTCGGAGATGTGTATAAGAGACAGGGCATTTGACGTGCTTGCCCTCGCGGCACCGGTGCTGGTACCTCGATTAGCCTTTACTGTACTTTCTGATAATCTCGTCTATCTCTCCCTGCGATCTATGATGGCGGATTTCTTTCTACCTGTCTCTTATACACATCTGACGCTGCCGACGACGATGCGGTTGTGTAGATAACGGTGGTCGCCGGATCATAAAAAAAAGGGGGGGGGGGGGGGGGGGGGGGGGGGGGGGGGGGGGGGGGGGGGGGGGGGGG
>NZ_JAELTJ010001056.1 GCF_016428805.1 Achromobacter sp. ASV32 | reverse complement strand
GTCTTCTGTAGCTGTCCCTGAGCAACCTGAATCTAAGCAGACAACGGCTGCGAAATCTGATGCTCCCCCTGCCGACGATGCGGCTCATCACACAAAGGCCCGTTCTTCTATTGACGCATTTAAGAGGGCGATGCATAAGAAGTCGCTGTCTGCCACTGCAGTTCCATTCTCTCCCGGTGCCGCTTCGTATGGCGAAGAGTCACCACTCAAGAAGGAGCCCGCGAAGTCGAGTCCTGCTGTCAGCCAAAAGGAACATGAGCCGCTCTCAGATGCGGTTAAGACCAAGATTCCTCATGTGGCTGTCTCTTATACACATCTCCGAGCCCACGAGACCTAATAACCGATCTCGTATTCCGTCTGCGGCGTGAAAAGAGGGGGGGGGG
>NZ_JAELTJ010001055.1 GCF_016428805.1 Achromobacter sp. ASV32 | reverse complement strand
CACTTGCCCCAACGCTCCATTTTGCCGTCAACGGCAACCTATTCACCATTTGCTAGATGATAACGGCCCATTAGGTCATTTTACAACAACTGTAACGCATTATGTAATTTTTTATTCAAAAGAATTATAACCTTCATCAGCGCTGGACTCAAAGTTGGTCTTTTAATTCATTGAAGCAAAACGAACAGGCGTATAGGGTAAGTCCAGCTGCGTCGAGTCGTCTCCCGTTTGCGGGGGCTGGGGCAACCCGATAATCTTCCGTTCAAGACCCGGTATTTTCGCACACCAGCTGGTTCCGCTTTGCCTCACAAATCTTTGCCCTCACAAAACACAACCTTGCTTCTTCCAACCTCTCCCTTCTCCGTTCACAAGCACCTCCTACC